>OMUY01000066.1 GCA_900314355.1 uncultured Eubacteriales bacterium
TACTCAAATCCCGACCGAACGATAACCCCGGCAGTTTCCGCAGTAGGGACATCAGTCAAGATTATAATTAAAAGCGGCGTTTTAAATTTAAAAAAAGGCGTTTATTTTTATAACTTAACTTCAAAAATTAAAGATTTGGTGCTCACTCCGGCGAAGGGAAGGCTGATAATCAGATGAGTGATTTGACAAAAATTGACATGATAACGCTGTACCCGTTTGAAATGAGAACGACATACGGGGACACTTTCACATTTTCGTTTATTCCGAACTGTGAAATAAGCTCCGCCGAGCTTTATGTTATGAAAAACGGGAAAACGATAACTTTAGCGTCAACCGATAAAAATAACCAGAATAACGGCGTTATCAAAAATATAAAACCGAACGGATATAACGTAACAGTATTCCCGGATTCTTTCAAAAATAACGGAATAACGCCCGGAAGATACCCGTTTAAGCTCAAAATAAAAGATAATTCGGATATCATTAAAACTGTAAGTTCAGGAACGCTTATTGTGGAGTGGTGATATGCTTAAAGTTTTTAACGCATATGATGAAAATTACACTTCCGCGGACAAGGCTTTTGACAGCTCTGTTGATATTTCGACAAACGGACTATGTGTTCTTTCGCCGACGACGGCTAAATTGAAAGTCGAGGACTTCGGCGGAGATTATTATCTTGATATTACTATACCGACCGAACGCGCAGACTTAAACAGCCTTAAAGCGCGAAATATTATTGTAGCCGACACGCCGGAAGGGCTTCAGCCTTTTAGAATAACAGATCCCGTTTACGGAGGAAAGACTTGTGAAATAAAAGCTAAGCACGTTTTTTTTGATTCGGAAGATTATTATATAATTTCAAGAACACCTATGCACTCAAGCCCCAACGCCACTATTGGCTCGCTTTTAAATTATTTGAAAAACAAATCCGACACGGTCAAACATCAGGGAATGGCTCCGAATTGTCCGTTTAAACTCGCCTCGGTTACAGGGGACGACAATCCGGAAACGACCGTCGGCGAAAAATGGTCTGAATCGTTCAGGGAAACGACGCTTTATCAAGCTCTGATTGATTTTCAAAACACATTGCGTGATTACGACGCGAGAATCCGCCTTGTCCGGGACGGCTATTATGTAGCTCTTACATTGGCTCAGCGTCAAACGGACTTAATTTTAAATTACGGCGGAGGCTTGACGGAGTCAAAAATAGAATATGATTTTTCGGACGCCGTGACGAGGATTATCCCTATCGGGAAAGACCAAATTCCGCTTGATGAATGGTATCTTGATTATGACAGTTCAAGAGTTGCGCTAAATCCGAAATTTTTCAAGATGAAAAAGGTCGATTTTTCGCAGGATTATCTGACTAAAGGCGATAAAGAAACGGATTCTTCCTGGAAGTCCCGCGTAAAAGCCGATTTAAAGAAAATGGCACAGGCGTATGTAAATGCTCACGCCACAGGATTCGTGAATTATTCGGTCTCAGCTCTGCCGCCGGATGATACTAAATTTAAATTGGGCGACGTAGTGACCGTCAATGATTCACGACTTGATTTGACGCTTAAAAACGTGCCCGTAGTCGGATATGAGTACAATTTAATCACGAAAAAGTACGAACACGTTGAATTCGGTTCAATTAAAAAGAAATTAAGCAGTCTGAAGAGGAAATGACATGATAATTAATAACGGAAACGAATATTTGACGCGGTTTTATCCCGCTTACGCCGATATTTCGGCAATTGACGCGGCGACCGAGCAAAGCAAAGCGGAGCTTACCAAATATTCCGCCGCTTTAAAAGCTCAAAGCGGATGTAGAATATATTTCAGGGGCGCTGACGACAGCTACTCGACACCGAGATTTTATTGCGAGCAGACAGACAAAAGCGGAAACCATATCGTTTTATTTAAATTCACAGAGCTTTCCGTCTATAAAAACGGAACGACAAAAAACTATACTATGACTTCCCTCGCCGAAGAATTGGGCGTTGAAGATAAGATGATTACGGCTTCGATGGGCGGCGTCGGTCAGCAGATCGGCTGTCTGCCGCTTGGAAATAATCAAGTATTGGCGTTCAATCCTACGGTTAATAAATTTGAGATAATCGACAGATCTAAAATAACCGGCGGTGAGATATTGCTAATAATGAACTGCTTCGGACGATGCGAAATACTTGAGCCGCAACTTATTTCATTTTTAAAACAAAACAGGGATTTATATCTTAATGTTAAAGATTTTGGAGCTACCGGAAACGGTGTTACGGACGACACAGCGGCAATACAGCTTTGCATAGAGACGGCGAAAGAAGGATTTTTAGGCGTATTCTTTCCGATGGGAATATATAACCTCGCTTCCAACACGTTTACGGCTTCAGGAACCGGACGGGCTTTAAAATGCTATTCAAATCAAAAGCTGTTCGGCGAGCCCGGCGCCACGCTTCTTTGCGGAAGTTCTTCCGTCGGAGGTTTATTATTCACGTCAAACGGCGAGACTGCGACAAGTTACGGAGGAGCGGACGGAGCGCATGACATAATTATTGAAAATCTTACATTTGACGGAAACGCGACTATTTCCGGGAATAAGATCGGATTATTGGCGACTACTCACGGCGAAAATATAAAAATAAAAGACTGCGTTTTCAAAAATACAGGCGAATGGCACGATATTGAAATAAACTCTTCTGAAAACGTTGAGATTTCAGGATGCGTTTTTCATACACACAAAACCGAAACTGTGACATCTGAATGTATACAAATTGACGCAGCTGTCGGAAACGGCAACATGGGGAAAAGCGACGGCACCGTATGTAGGAATATCGACATTCACGACAACGTATTTAATCTTGTAGCAAATCCCGCCGTCGGGAATCATGACCCGTATAATCATCATGAGATATCAATACATGACAATACGTTTTTGAGAGCAGGATATGCGTCAAAATCGCTTTCAAGAGGAGTGATTGACTTCTCCTCGGCAACGTCCGCCGGAATGACGAAAGATGAAAGCTCAACTCAGGGAGCTTATAATGTTATGGTTTTCTCAAACTATTTTCAATGCCTCGGGTCCGAATCGCAGATAACGGGCGGAGGAATTAACAGGACAGGCGTAAGAATATTCAATAACGGTTCAGGCGTCTCTTATGTTTACAATAATGTTTTCATCGATTGCAAAATGATAAGATATTTCCACGGAAATCAGATCGATAAGACTAAAATCGTCCTCGGGCAGAATTTTAAAAACGGCGTATTGACCTCGGAGGAACCGACGTCTCAGAGCTGATGGAGCTTATCTTAAAAATAGCGGCGGTCGCCGGAGCTATTACTACGATCGGCGCTTTAATCGGCTGGATAGTGAAGAAAATTAAGCGGATTATTGAATTTTTCAGCGATTTGATGCGACGTGTAGCAAATATCGAAAAACATCAAAACGAAACTTACCTTACCACGCTCAGGCTTACTATTATGGCGGACCAAATACCGCTTGAAGAAAGGCTTAAAGCCGGGGATGAGTATATAAGACTTGGCGGCAACGGAGCCGTCAAAGCGTATTTTGAAACTTTGAAAGAAGAGTATCAGGAGGAGGTGAAAAAAGATTG
>OMUY01000056.1 GCA_900314355.1 uncultured Eubacteriales bacterium
TGCGCCGCTTGCCGTACAGGTTACGAATCTTTATCGTAACCGAGCACTCGGAAGCTATATCCAACGTAAAGGGAATTACGTCGTTCCGAATATCCGCTGGGGCAACGATCTTACCTATACCACGAAATACTTCCCGGAGAGAATTGCCTTTCTCGGCGCGGCAAAACACAGTATCGTTTCCGTTGGAACATACGGCTGTATTCAGACCCGGGAGGACAAATACTATTTCCACGCCGGCCTCGATGCAATGCTGGAGACGCTGGAACCGCAGGTCGTCTTAGTGTACGGCTCAATGCCGAAATCCGTATTCGGCAGCTACGATGCTTACACAAAGTTTGTTCCTTTCCCTGACTGGACATCCCGGATGCACGGAGGTGACAGGTAATGGGAAGCGGCAGCGGCGGATCTTATTCTGGTACGAATGGAGGATCTCAGCCTTATGCTCCTTCGTATCATGTTGAACAGAAAATGCATCAATATGATGTTAACAACGGAACTTACCATGATGGAAAATATGATAAGAACCCAACGGCGAAGAACCTTTCCGATGTAATCAACGGAAATTACATCGGAAGCAAAAGTACAAGCTTTCAAATGCCTTATGTGATTGATATGGACGGGAACATCATTATCGGCAAACGAAATGGTAATGGTCGCGGGGATAATGCTGTTCCAACACCCCATCCGACTCTGATTGGTGGCAAAGACCCTGTTGTAAAAATGGCTGGTATTCTTGAAGTCAGAGGCGGTAAAATCTATAAGTATGACAATCAAAGCGGACACTATAAGCCTAATATCAAATCTATGGATGCAGCCGATGAAGCATTTGCCAAGCTTGATCCTAAACTGTTCCATAAAAACTTCAAAAAGAGGTGAGAAAAATGAAGTGTAATTCTTTGCAAGAAGATCTGCGGTATTTGTTTGATTGCAACTTCTTTGATGAGGACTTCGATCCCGAAGGCAACGAAACGCATCAGGATTTTGCAGGGAATGTGCTTGCGAAGTATAATTGGGAGGATGTCTATAATTGGTTCTTCTGCCATTTGACCACCGATTGTATTTCAGCAGAAGCAGTTTATAATGCACTGAATCTTTACTATTGCTACTGTTTTGATGAGTATCCCATACGAAACCCTTATGAACTGATAGGATACATCCTTGCCCGTATCGATTTGGACACACATTGGGATGAATATGGAGACTTTATTGATGGTTTTGCAAATTCAATCTTGCAGAAAACAGGCAATATCGATCTACAGAAGGAACCGTATTATCAGTGCTGGAAAGATCCTCATGTGCAGCAGTCGGTCGAAGAGTGGAGAAAAAAAATAAATAGGTAAAAAGAATCTAACCGGGCGGTGTTGAATCGCCCGGTTCATATCATTTGTGCAAATATTTTACTGGAACATTTTTTGTCAGCCATACGCCGTTCTCTGACAGAAAAAACTGATAACCGTCTTTGTGCATCCGACCGGCGTATACCTCGTAAACTACCGGTTTTCCGTGCCGTCTGCCGACTTTGACGGCGGTTTCCCGGTCAGCAGATAGATGCACATAAAGCCGTGATTTCGGGATCAGCCCCATTTGATCGATTGCTGCGGTGAATTTCTCCCCGGTCCCGTGATACAGTATCTCCGGCGGCATCATTTCTTTCAATTCAACATCAACTGGAATCGAATGCCCTTGATTTGCTCGAATCAACGTATGATCCTCATTAAAGGAATACCGCCCTTTTTCGTCGTTACGGACGATCTCTTCCAGAATCTCCATTGTCAGCGGGTGGGATTTGTTTACGCCTTCGATCAGAGCCTGAACGTCCGCCCAGCCGTGCTCGTCCAGCGTTATGCCGATTTCTTCGGGCTTATGCCGAAGGATCATGCTGATAAATCTGCTTGTACGCGTCAAGTCCATCATAATGTCTCCGTCAAACGAATTATTATTTGATATCATAATATCATAAGATAACGAATAAATCTATAAAAAACGAAAAACCAGACCGAAAACGATCTGGTCTTCATTG
>OMUY01000058.1 GCA_900314355.1 uncultured Eubacteriales bacterium
TATGATAATTTTAACAGACGTCTCCGTTTTCTGAGAAAACTGCCTTGAATTGATGTGGGTTCCTGTTCTCGAAATTATTACCAAAGACCAGCTTTATAAAATTTGCCATATCAGCAAATCCACGGCGCTGTATTTGCTTAAAAGCGGCAAGATACCGTGCGAATACAACGGCAAGAAAACACGATTCTACAAAATCAAAAAAGACGATGTTATAAAATATTTTGAAAACCGAAACGTTTTTCCCGAATGTTGTTCCGCTCCTGCAGGATGATACAAGGGAAACTATACTGTGAAAATGGAAATTGAGGTTCCCGAACAGGTTCTTGAAAATATGAAGCTGTATTATGCGGTAAATGGATTTGAAAACTAATATATGAAAAGGACTTAAAAGAAAAGCTTAAAATAAAAAATGATATAAATTGAAAATAATTCCGTATTTGCTATTGACAAATTCCAAATATGGAATTATAATCTTTTTGAAGGTAATTAAAGGAGGTAGTCAAAATGAAATGGAACGAAAAGGTATTAAAGTTAATGAAGGAAAAGGGGTTGTCTCAAAAGCAATTGGCACAAGAATGCAAAATTGCCGAAAGTTCCGTATCTCGCTATCTTAAAGCGGATAAACGACCAAGACTTGATATAGTAGTCAATTTTGCAAAAATATTAGGCGTTCAACCGGAATATCTGTTGGATGATACTGATTTGAATGATAATGCCTTTACTCTTATTTCAACTGCTATTGCGAGAAAAGGCAAGGAGTTGACACCGGAAGAAAAAAATAAACTTATCGCTATGATTGCGGGAATGGAGACAGATGTATAGACAACCGATTGAATACGAAAGAATTGACAAATTGGCAATTGATATTTATGTTGACTATGAGTTAAATGAATTTCCAATTGATGCAAAGACGCTTTGCAAAAGAATGGGAATGAATTTAGTTCCATATTCTGCGTATGAAGGCGAAAACAGAAATGTTTTGTATAAGGAATCAACCGAGGGCTCCTTCAGTTATGGTGCAACGCAACTAAATCCGGTAAGTTTTTATAATGATGGCAATGATTCTGTTTACGGAAATATTCGTCAGACTATACTTCACGAAATAAAGCATTATGTTGATGAAGATGAAGATGATTCCGAAGATGATTTGGCAGAGCATTTTGCTCGCTATATGGCTTGTCCTACACCGTATTTGATTTGGAAAAACATCACAGATGTTAATGAAATAATTTCAACTTTCGGTGTAAGTGCAACCATAGCAGGTTTTGTTTCAAAAAGCGTTAAAAACAGAATTGATAAATACGGTTACAAGATATTTGATTACGAAAAGCCTCTTATCGAACTGTTTAAAAACAAATAAAAATATAAAGGTGGTGATGTGTTTGATTGTAGTTAATAAAAGAAAAGCACCGTAGAGATTATTGGGATAATCAATACAGTGCTAATTTCCGAATGTTGCCATTCGTATTGTGGTAAATACATATTAGCACACTTCGGAAAAAAACGCAACAAAAAATCGCAAAATGCGAAAATTTAGAAACAGAAAAAGTTATGCAAAATTAAAATAATTTCGGAGGTGTCATAATATGACAAGTAAAACTATGAGGGCAAATCCTCTTTTTATGCGTAACAATTTTGAACAAGTCGGTAAATGGGGTATTCCTCTTGTGAAAAGGCAAGAATTGCCGAACAATGATATAGAATTAGTGGCCTGTTCTGACACAAGAACAAAAGATAACGAAACAAACAAAAAGAAAGGTGTACACTTTTTTGTTGATGATTATCGATTTTCTGGAATTTATAATAATCCGGAACGCACATTGAACCGTTACTCTCAATATAGATTTCTACTGACACCGGATTTTTCAACTTACGCCGATATGGATTTATGGCGACAGCTTGAAAGTGTTGCCAAAAATCGCTGGGTAGGAGCATATTGGCAAAGCAAAGATTTAACTGTAATACCAACTGTCAGTTGGAGTGATGCTCGCAGTTTTGAGTTTTGTTTTGACGGGATAGAACGAAACAGCATTGTCGCTGTCGGTATGATTGGGTGCAAACATTCTCGCTTAGGCTTTATGCGTGGCTACAACGAAATGTTGGAAC
>OMUY01000059.1 GCA_900314355.1 uncultured Eubacteriales bacterium
ACGGTCAAATTCAATTCAAACGGCGGAACGGGCACGATGTCCGACGAGACGTTTACCTATGACAAATCTCAAGCTTTAACTTCAAATACATTCACGAAGAAAGGCTATACGTTCGCAGGTTGGTCAACCGACAAGTCGGCGACTTCGGCTAAATATCAGAATAAAGCGTCTGTTTCAAACCTCACGACTCAAAACGGCGGAACAGTCACATTATATGCTGTATGGTCTGCTAACACCTACAAAGTTTCGTTTAACGCAAACGGCGGAACCGGAACGATGTCCGACGAGACGTTCACCTATGACAAATCTCAAGCTTTAACAGCTAATTCTTTCACAAGAACAGGCTACACGTTCGCGGGCTGGAACACTTCCGCCGACGGCAAAGGTACATCGTATTCCGATTCGGCTTCTGTTAAGAACCTCGCGTCAACAGAGGGAGAGTCTGTTACTCTCTACGCTGTTTGGACGGCGAACAAATACACGGTTAAATTCCACGCGAACGGCGGAACGGGCTCAATGTCCGATGAGACGTTCACTTACGACGAGGCGAAGGCTCTCACCGCAAACGCGTTCACAAAAGACGGATATTCGTTTGAATGCTGGAATACGAGCGCTGACGACGACGGTGATGTATACGACGACGGATATACGGTATCAAATCTTTCGTCAGAAAATAACGGAGTTGTAAATCTCTACGCTATTTGGACTGCTAACACCTACACGGTCAAATTCAATTCCAACGGCGGAACGGGCACAATGTCCGACGAGACGTTCACATATGACGAGGCGAAAGCTTTAACCGCAAACGCGTTCACAAGAACAGGCTACACGTTCGCGGGCTGGGCGGCTTCGGCAGACGGAGAGAAAGCATACAGCGACAGACAGTCTGTTAAAAACCTCGCAAAATCCGGCAATGTAACATTGTACGCGGTTTGGCTTTCAAATGATTATACCGTTAAATTCGATGCGAACGGCGGTTCGGGCACAATGTCCGATGAAAAATTCAAGTACGGCGAAGAGAAAGAACTTACTCAGAACGCGTTTACGAGAACAGGTTATTCATTCTCAGGCTGGGCTGTTACATCGACAGGCGACGTGGTCTACAAAGACAAAGAGTCTGTCAAGAATCTCGCGGCAACGGGAAGTATAACGTTATACGCTGTTTGGTCAGTTCACAAATATGAAGTTGCATTCAACTACAAGACCTCTGCCGGCGCTGATACATCAACAGTCAAGACGTATAATTACGGTGAGACGATAACGGCTCCCGAGGTTCCTTCATACGCCGACAACTACTACAGATATAATCTTTCAGGCTGGACTCCTGATCTCGCTTCAACTGCAGTTCAGGACAGCACTTATACCGCTAAGTATTCAAAATACGCGATCAAGTATAATATCACATTCTCCGACGCGGACGAAAACAGCGTTGAATACTCTGCGGATTCCGTGTATTCTCTTCCGACGCCCGTAAAAGCCGGATATACATTCTCAGGTTGGAAAGTCACAAAGGCCGCGGGCAACTGGAACGACGGAGAAATTGTTCCCGCCGGAACGTCTACAACCGGCAGATACGGCGATGTCGGATTTACGGCTCAGTGGACAGCTAAAAAATTGACGGCAAGGTTTGTGCTTACCGAAGGCGATGTAACAGGTCATTTCACAAGCACAACATCCGACACAATGACAGTGGATTTCGGTTCGACAATCGTTCTTCCGACGGATGTAGAACTGACCGACAGAGACGATCTCCACTTCAAAGACTGGAAGGTTGACGGGGAAGAGATAATCAGCGGTTCTTACACATTCTCTGAAGATGTAAACGAAGTCGTGTTCTACGCTCATTACGCGGGAGTTATCCATACCCTTACAGTTAAGATAGACGATGATGTCACATATTCCGGTGCTACGACAATTCAGGGTTCTAATCTCGATACGGTAACGCTTGAAACTCCTACGAAGGACGGATATGATTTCAACGGTTGGACTTTGGTTTCGGGTTCCGGCAGATGCACACGCTCAAAATTCACGTTCGGAAACGATGATGCTACAATCACTCCGAATTGGAAAGAATATGAATACACGTTGAGAATAGACCTTGACGGAGGCAAAGCGGAAGGTTATTACACAGGCTTTGAATTTAAAGGAAAGCCCGGCAAAACCGTAACTCTTCCCGTTCCGACAAGAGAAGAATACAAATTCGCTGGCTGGAATGTTACATCAGGCTACCTTAACAGTGATACGAATGTCTATACGTTTACAAAAGATAAGAAGACGTCCTACGCTACCGCAAAGTGGACTTACATAGGCGATAGCGGCGTTGAAGGAAAGAATCTTATACTGACTGTTGACTTGAACGGCGGTTCTGTAAACGGCAAGACAGGCAATATCACATATTACGGCGCCGCCGACGATACTGTAACTCTTCCCACGCCTGCGAGAGACGGCTACAAGTTCACAGGCTGGACGACAAAGAGCGGAACTGTAAGCGGAAGCACTTACACATTCGCCGAGTCAATTCAGTATCAATGGGTAACGGCAAATTGGCAGTATGTCGGTTCTTCATCGAGCTCAAGCTCAGGTTCTGACAGCCATGAAGGAGAAGTTTGCCCGTACTGCGGCAAAGTCCACGACAGGAACAGCATATTTGACTTGTTCATTTCGTTTATTCACCAAGTTCTCTACTTGTTCCGCAGATTATTCGGCCGCGGATAATACAAAATAATGAGCCGTCCTTTTGGAGTGCGTATCAAAAGGGCGGCTTATATTATACGATAATTAAATCGGTAAATAAAAATATTGATGCGCCGCAAAATTTTTTGCGCACGCATTTTGATTTTTTATTGACTGTTATATACGATAAAATTTAGGAATATAATTTTAATCGGCATATTTTGTGAGGTAGATTTTTTAATGGATAATACTTCAAGGTTTTACGGCATAGCCGAAATATACTCAAAATCAAGGTCTGACTATGCGGCGGCATTTTTTTATTATTTAAAAAATACGCTTCATATTCCGGAAGGAAGTGTTTTCGCGGATGTCGGTTCCGGAACGGGCATATTTTCAAAGCAGCTTCTTGACGCCGGCTACAAAGTCTATGCGGTTGAACCAAATGCAGATATGAGAAAAATAGCCGAAGAACAGCTTTCGGAAAGGAAAGGTTTTTCTTCTGTTATCGGCACCGAAAAAAACACTTCGCTTCCCGACTCTTTCGTTGACGCTGTTTCTGCCGCCCAGGCGTTCCATTGGTTTGACGCGGACGCGTTCAAAACAGAATGCCGCCGTATTTTGAAGCCGAACGGCAGAGTAATCATTATTTACAACAGTCGTGACAAATCAGCTGAAAGCACTAAAATGCTTGCCGAAATAAGACATAAATACAATCCCGAATTTCACGGATTTTCAAACGGCATAAGCGAAGAAAAATGTATTTCATTTTTTGACGGAAATTGCAAAATCTTCCGTGCCGACAACAGCATAACATATGACAGACAAGGCTATATAGGCAGAGCTCTGTCATCATCTTATTCCCCGCGCGAGGGCGATGAAAATTATGAAAAATATATCGCGGAGATAAATAATATCTTTGACACATTTTCTGCAGACGGAAAATTGACTGTTCCGATAAGCACGACCGCATATACAGGCGCATTGTGATTTATTTTGATGAAATAATCGGGACGCAGGATTTAATAAATTTTCGCCGGGGTTTTCATCGTCAAAAAAAATCGTCATAAAAATACTCACTGCCGTTTGAGGCAGTGAGCTTTTTGTCGGTTATTTTTCTACTGTTCTTATTATTTGAAAGCCGCTATAAGCTTTGCAATAAGCGCCCAGATTTTCTTGAACCAGTTTATAATGTTCTCAAAATCAAATCCGCTGATTACATCTTTGATATCGGAGTCGCCGTTTATCACGTCTTTTACCGTATCGGAAATATTGGACGGAGATAATTTAATAAGTCCTGTGATATGAATGTAAACTAATTTGCTGCCGGAATTTATTTTGAAAATATATACGTATGAAGAACCTGTTTCATATTTGTCAAGGTACTGATCCTCTCCGTATTTATATGTTCCATTGTCCGAATCAGTCTGAGTTTCAGTCTTGACGTAATGCTTTTCTTTGTCGTCAGAAGCTGATCCCTCGCCGTAATCTATGTAATAGACCTGGAATGAATCATAGTTGTAATCAAGATTTTTCGGAACAGTCAGCGAGAAGAAAAGTTCGCTGTTTTTCTGCTGTTCTTCCGTAGAATCAAGATATGGGAATGTGACGTTTTCGACGCTGTTAAATCCGTCGCCGTTTGTAGTAACTACAGTGCCTTTAGAAGGATCCGCCTCATATTCGGATTTTGTCATCCACGATCTGTTTCCGCTTGAATCCTGAACGGCATAATAAACGTATCCGTAGGGATTGTAGCTTACTGTTTTGAACGAATAATTCGTGTTGTCGGGGAAATTGGGAATATACTTGTCGTTGTCCATAGCGAAAGTATTTACGCAGACAATCATATCGTTATTTAGTTCAATTCCTGCATATGTTCTGTCTTTGGCAGGGGCGAGAGTATATTTCGAGTTGAACGCGCCGGGCGTATAAGTAGTCGTTCCGTAGTTATCAGCGCAATCCTGCTTTGTGTAATAAAGCTTGTTTTCAATATTGTCCTGAACGTCGGACGGGTTGAAATAAAGCGCGCTGGCAGTTTGAGGCTCTATATAGTCGGCTGTCTCAATCGTAAATTCGATGTACTGTCCTTCTTCGACGGTAATAGTCGTCTTTTTGTTGACCTCGTAAGACGCTACTATAGTTCCGTTAGTGCCCTCGTCGGTTTTTACATAAACTTCGTACCAGTACTCGCTGCCGAGATGATATCCCTGATTTTCCTCTGCAGAGTTTGGTCTTAGCGATGCTGCCCAGTCTGTCCTGTAATCGGAAAGTTTGTACTTCTGGTATGAGCTGTCGTTGGGAAAATCAGACGAGCTTAAATCCGCGACGTCGGTGAACGTAACTTTGTGCGTTCCGCCAGCGAAAGCCATGAGACCTAAGCATGTGAAAGCCATGACGCAGGCAAGAACCAGAGAAATAATTTTTTTTGTTCTCATGATTAAATCCTCTCTATCGTATTTTTGCAATATTTTAAAAAGAAATTCATAATCTTTCATATTTATTATATTTTAAAATGCAGCTTTAGTCAAGGGCAATCCCTATATTTGGAGTAAAATTACAAAAAATCAAAGATATTTTTGTGCAACATTTTTTTTGTGTTCAATTATTTACAAATACCTGTCGGCAAAATATTTATCGATATGAAAAATATAACATTGAAAACTTGAAAAAATAATAATTTCCCGATAACGTCAGTTTTTCAGGCTCTGCATCGGAGCAGGTATTCTGCCTCCTCTTGAAATGAATTTTTCGCACGAGACGCTGTTAACGGCCATTACGGGACCTTCGCCGAGAAGTCCGCCGAATTTCAGAATATCGCCTACCGATTTTCCGATAGCCGGTATGACTCTGACGGCTGTCGTCTTTGAGTTTACCATTCCTATTGCCGCCTCGTCCGCTATTATTCCCGAAATTGTGGACGGCGTGGTATCGCCGGGAATTACTATCATGTCAAGACCTACTGAACATACCGCAGTCATGGCCTCGAGTTTTTCTATTTTAAGACATCCGGACGACGCCGCGTCGATCATTCCGGCGTCCTCCGAGACAGGTATAAACGCGCCTGAAAGCCCGCCGACGTTGGATGAGGCCATTACGCCGCCTTTTTTTACAGCGTCGTTCAGCATCGCCAGAGCCGCGGTAGTTCCGGGAGCTCCGCACTGTTTTATTCCTATTTCCTCAATGATATGCGCTACAGAATCGCCGACCGCCGGAGTGGGCGCAAGCGATAAATCCACAATTCCGAACGGAACGCCGAGTCTTCTGCTCGCTTCGGATCCTACAAGCTGACCCATTCTCGTTATTTTGAAAGCCGTTCTCTTGATTAAATCGGCTATCCCGGTCAAGTCAAGACCTTCCGATTTCGCGATAGCGGCTCTTACTACTCCGGGACCCGACACTCCTACGTTTATTACGGAATCGGGTTCTCCCGCTCCATGGAACGCGCCGGCCATAAACGGATTATCCTCCGGTGCGTTGCAGAAAACCACGAGTTTCGCGGGGCCTATACATCCGTCGCCGGCAGTCACTTCCGCTGATTTTTTTACAATCTCTCCCATCAATTTGACAGCGTCCATATTAAGACCCGTTTTGGTGGAACCGATATTGACTGATGAACATATGTGCTCCGTCCTTGCCAGAGCCTCGGGAATTGCGTTTATCACTTCTCTGTCTCCGGGTGAAAATCCCTTCTGTACGAGAGCCGAAAATCCTCCGAGAAAATTAACGCCGCACTCGTTAGCGGCTTTTTCGAGCGTTTCAGCGAGCTTTACAGCGTCCTTGTCGTCGCACGACGCGAGAACCATCGCGGCGGGAGTCACTGAAATTCTTTTGTGAATTATCGGTATTCCCATCTCTTTTTCTATATCCTCGCCCGTCTTGACAAGATTTTCCGCATAGCGGGTTATCTTGTCGTAGACTTTGCGGCACATTACGTCAACGTCGGAATGGCAGCAGTCGATGAGCGAAATGCCCATGGTTATAGTTCGGATGTCAAGGTTTTCGTCCCTTATCATCCTTATTGTTTCCATTATGTCGTTAGTATTAAACATATTTTTTCCTCGAAAATAAACACAGAAAAATCAGACGGTGTGCATCGCGTTGAAAATATCTTCCCTCATAAGGCTTATGGAAAGATTTTTCTCCTTGCCGAGCTTCGTAAGCTCATCGGAAAAATCGGCGAATTTGCCGTTCATCTTTGTTATGTCGGTCATCATTATCATTACGAACATGTCCTGAAGAATCGACTGCGTAACGTCTGTGATATTTACGTTTCTTTCTTCGCATTTTTTTGAAACGGCGGACAGAATGCCTACTGTGTCTTTGCCGACTACTGTGATAATCGCTCTCATTTTTTTGTTTCTCCTTAATAATTTTATCCGAGGGATATGAAAATCATCGAAAGTCCTATCATTATTTGTCCCAGATAGTATGTGTACACGTTTATTATCTTTCTCGGATGCGTTTTGTATTTTCCTCCGCTGAAGCAAAGCGGAATCATATAGAAATCGGAGACAGTGAAAAACGCGGCTCCGATTAACGCGAGAACAGCTCCGGGGCGCATTGACGAAAACCGAGACGCCGAGAAAATTCTTACGCACATCATCAGCGCTCTGTCAAGCATGGTCGTCAGGGCAAGCGTATATATAAGTATAGGGATAAATATAGGTTTTTTTAAATTAATATGAAAGTGAAGCGCGCTCGTAACGGCTCCGAATACTGTCAGAATCATTATTATTAAAACGTCGATAAAAGTAAAAGTCACCTTGCCGGCGACGGCTTCGTCCGCTTTGAAATAAGTGATAATATAGACAATATGCGCCGAAAGAAAGAATAAAAATCCCAATCCGAACGGCCATTTTCTGTCTCCGGGAATGTGAAGAAAAACATCGCCCAGCCATGAAAGACAAAGTCCGAGAATTATATGAAAAGCGTAAAATGACCTGTTGCCCGAATACATAAAAGCCGAAAAACCGGCGAGAAGGTACATAGTGGCGCAGCACATTTTCAAAAAAAGCGATTTGCCGGAGCGGCCCGGTTTCTGCGCTTTTAAAAACAAAGGCATGAATATGTTTACGGCTATCAGCGACATTACTATTAATGAAGCGTATATTTTTTCGGTTGAATTCATAAAATCTTCTCCCTCGGCAAATTAATAATCCTCCGTTCTTTTTCTGACAAATATCTCAAATGATACGAATGCCGACAATGACAATACGGCTACGGCAATTCGAAACGGCGTAACCGTGACGCCGTCAGATCCGTCCTTAATCGACTCAATGTTTTTTTCTATGCTGTCAACGGAATTTTTCAAACTGTACTGCGCGTTTAAAATCTCGGATTTTGATACGTTGAGATCCGAAATGCACCTTTCGGCTTCGGCTTTCGCCGACAGATAAGCTTTTTTGTATTTTGAATAAACTTTTGTGCCAATATCGGGAAGGGTATATGATACAACGTACTTTTTGTAATAATCTTCAAGCTTGTCCCGCTCTTTACCGCACTCGTCGATATAATTTTTGAGAGCGGACGGATCCGAAGTGATAATCACATTGAAACCTCTTTTTACAATGTCATCATACCAAGTCTCCGTATCCTGTCTTATCTTTCCGCAAAGCGACGGATCTGATAAATTTGCGATAACTCTTATTTTTCCGTCTGCTTTTTCTGTGACTTTTTTGCTGAATACAATGGAATAGGGCACAGACGACGCGAAATATATTCCCGGCAGACTGTATTTTACCGAACCCGACATATATGAAAAAGCCGATGTGACTATATTTCCTTTATAGCTCGCCAAAGTTTTGACGGAATATTTTTTCCCGAGTTCGGAAATTTTTTTCGGGTCGGCGCTTTTTACGACAAATAATATATCGTCGGAATAATCGGAAAGAGAAGGTATTATTTTATCCGCTCCGTCATAATCGACGCCTATCAAAACAAAAAGATTTTTCAGAGACGCTTTTTCCGCAAGCTCTTTTATCCCGTGAATGTTATCGCTTCTGTCGTATGTATTTATAAATAAACCGTCCGCCCCGTTTTTTTCGGCGTATTCAACGGAATTTTCCAAGTCGGACGTACATTGATAGACATTAAGTATTTTTCCGTCTGGCAAATTAAATTCATCGACATTGCTTTCGGCCGACGAAAAAACCGTCAGCATAAATATCAGCGCTGTTAAAGATATTGAAAAAATCAACCTATATTTATTAAAACCGTTCATGAAATAAATATTACCACAAAATAAATATATTAACAAGATAATAGTTGAAAAATCTATGGGCGTTTGTTAGAATGTAATTTGTATAAAAAATAATTATTATATATAAAGAGGAATTTTGATGATTTTAAAAGATGCTTTCGCCAAAACTCCTCCCATGGGCTGGAATTCATGGGATTGCTACGGCTCGGCAGTCACGGAAAACGACCTGATTAAAAACGCCGAATTTGTAAGAGACAATTTGAAAGACTGCGGTTATCAATACATAGTGTGTGATATACAGTGGTATCAGCCGACGGCGGAAGGAAAAAATTACAAAAGCTTCGCCAAGCTTTGCATGGACGAATATTCAAGACTTATTCCCGCGGAGAACAGGTTTCCTTCATCGTCGGGCGGAAAAGGATTTAAACCAATAGCAGACCGTATTCACGATATGGGGCTTAAATTCGGAATACATATTATGAGAGGAATACCGAGGCAGGCCGTTCACTCCGGCGCAGTGACAAAATCAGGAATAAAGGCGAAGGACATAGCGTCGTTTGACTCCACCTGCGACTGGAATAACGATATGTACGGCGTCGACGCCGGTAAAAAAGGCGCGCAGGAATATTACGACTCGCTTATCGAATTGTACGCGTCGTGGGGAGTGGATTTTCTCAAGGTAGACGACATAGCTTATACAGAGTACGCGTCCGGCGGCGAATTTTCCGGCAAAGGGGAAATAGAAATTATCAGAAAAGCTATTGACAAAAGCGGAAGATCTATTGTCTTGTCGCTTTCTCCCGGGCCTTCAAGGCTTGAAGACGCTTTCTTCCTTGAGACTAACGCCAATATGTGGCGTCTAACCGGAGATTTCTGGGATAAATGGGACAAGCTGAAAGAGATGTTCACAGTGCTTGAAAGGTGGTACACGCATTCAAAGCCGGGCAGATATCCGGACCCGGATATGATTCCTTTCGGAATGTTGAATGTCAATGATAAAAACGAAAAAAGAGAATCAAGATTTACAAAAGAGGAAAAGGAAACGCTATTTTCCCTATGGTGCATCTCAAAATCGCCATTAATAATCGGAGCGGATCTTCCTCAGACCGATTCTGACACAATAAAGCTGTTGACAAACAAAAACCTTATCTCCATAGATCAGCACTCCGAAGATAATATGCCTGTATATGACGACGGATCGGCAGTCGTCTGGACATGCGTCGATAAGAACGGAAACAGAGTACTCGCTTTTTTCAATATTTCTGACGGCGAAATCGTAATTGACGATATTACAAAAATTTTACCCAATATAAATGAAATTACAAAAAATAAAACAACAGCTGTAGATTTATTGAAATATACCAAAATTGAAACAGAAATGTTGTGGAAAAAAATCAAAATTGCGCCTCATTCTACGAAAATATTAACAATTTGTGAACAAAAATAATTTTTCTGCAAGTTGCACAAAAAATTTTTTCAATATTTGTTCAATATCCATATTGATTTTTTGAAAAAAATTAATTAAAATAATTTTAAAACAATGTGATGTTGTCAAGTTTAAACCTGAAAGGGGTAAATCTACAAATGAAGAAAAAGATTATTGCAGTAATTCTCGCAGCGCTTGTGGTTGTCACTGCTCTTCCTTTCGCGGCATTCGCTGATGATCAGACAGACGCCGACAAAAAGGTGGCAGAGTGGTCCGCAAATTATGAGCTTCTCGAGGATAAATTACTTGACTCGGATACATACGCTCATGTTCAGTATGTAGCTGAGAATGAAACGTCAATCAAAAACACAATGACGGCTTACACGGTTCTCGGTCTTTACGACGGTTCCATACAGAACGGAATCACAAAGAACGCAGATGTTGACACCTGCAAAGAGATCCTTGTATCCATGATCGAAAAATATCAGGCTCAGCTTGGCAAAGATTACGTAGCGGATATTACAAAATATCTTGAAGATGCGAAGTCAGCAGCCAAATTGATTGAAAAGGCTAACGAATACATCGGCAAATATACCGACGCCCTTTCATTCGTTGAGTCCGATACTTGGAACACAGTATTCACGATAGTTAATTATGCTATCCAGGCCGGCAAGACTTTTGAAGAGATTAAGTCCGGCGTAATTGAAGCTTATTCCGAGATAATCTCCGTTCAGATGGCTAACGGATATTACCTTGAGATGCTCCAGTATGTAGCCGACAACACATCTTACGCTCCTATGAAGACTGCCGCTACCGAACTTATCAAAGAAGCTACAACAGCTGTTAACGAGCAGATTGTCGACATCATCAACAGCGCTCTTTCCGGAACAAGAGATAAACTCATCTCCGTCGTTATCGACGCCGCATGTGATACTAACGTATACACGGCTACTGCCAACAAGGTTTACAAGACGGCTAAGAAGGTTTCTGATATACTCTTCAACACAAGCGATCAGTATGACCTCTATTCAACTCTTGTAGCATCCTACTATGCAGAGGCTCCTATCACGGATTTCGTTGACGCTTCTCTTACAGGCACAGAGTCCGAAAAGAAACTCTTCTCTGTAAACGCTCTCATCTCCGTAAGAACACTCGGTGAGGAAGCTCTTTACAATCTTAAGGTTGCTCAGTCCGACGGCATCGTTGGAAAGATTAAATCCAAACTTTACAATTACGTATTCACACAGTACACATCCAACATGGCTGAACTCGCCCTTACCGACTATGTGCTCTTCAAGGCAACGGACGTTAAGGCTGTAGCTCAGATAGCTAAGGTTTACTGCCCTGTTTCCGTATCTGCTGTAAACGGCGATACAAAACTCTTCACTCTTCCCGACGGAACGGCGAGAGAGGCTGCATCGGTCAACGGCGGCTACGATGTAAGCGTATATTCGGCTTACAACAAGGAATATGTCAAGGTAGCGTTCCTTTCTGACGCGGCTACAAAGACTGTTCTTACAGGCACAGCCGACGGATATGTGACATTCGTTAAATATGTACTTGAAAATGGCAAGGTTGAGGATTATTCCTTCACAGAGGAGCTTGTCTCCAAGGGAGCCAAGGTTACTGTTGACGGACTCAGCTACACAGCGGCTGACGGCACGGTTAAGCAGCTCAACGACGTTATGGTAGTTCCCGAGGGAAAGACCGTTACAGTCAAGGATGTTGCGAACGCTGCCGGCGAAGTAGTTAAAGATGAGTCTTCATCTTTCTTCGCTAAGCTCAAAGCGATCTTCGAGAACCTTTTCGCAAGTCTTAAGAAAATTTTCTCATTCGGCAAGAAATAATTTGAAACAGAAGATATCACATTGTGCGATGGGCGGAGCAGGCAAAACTGCTCCGTCTGTATTATGATAAAAAGATTTATTACGCCGATTTTTTCTTTATCTTCGTTAAGATTATTTTAGTTGACAACTTTTTTTTATAATATTATAATTGACATGTTATATTTGTGCCCGTAGTTATATTTTTTTATCTTCGGGTATTTATAATTGACAGAATAAACCATTTATTTCGGAAGGAAAAACAGATATGGCAGATAATGTAAATAAAATGAATCAAGCTCAGTATGATAAGATGAAAGCCGAGCTTGACAAACTCAGAGGACAGGGAAGAGCCGATATAGCCGAAAAAATCGCGAACGCGCGTTCATACGGAGACCTTTCCGAAAATTCAGAGTATCAGGGCGCCAAAGAGGAACAGCAGAGACTTGAGGCTAAAATAAGCGACCTTGAGGAGACATTGGCAAATGCTGAAATAGTAGATGAAAAGTCCATCGCCAAGGACGTAGTAGACGTCAACTTTGTTGTTAAAGTAAAATATCTTTCCGACGGATTCACCGATACTTATCATATAGTATCAACCCAGATAGCCGACCCGCTGCAGAATATGATATCCGACCGTTCTCCTATAGGAGGCGCTTTAATCGGTCATAAGACGGGGGATGTTGTAACGGCGGAGACTCCTACCGGCAATGTCAAGCTTGAAATATTGGATGTAAAAATGGTCGAAGGCTGATTATTTTATTACCGATTTATTAATTTATTACGGAGAAGTTTTATGGCAGAAGAGAACAATAATGAAAATAAACCGCTTGTCAACGTCGCCGAATTGAGGCAGATTAGACTTGATAAGCTTGCCGCTCTGCAGGAAGCTGGTAAAGACCCGTTCAAGGTGACTACCGCGAAGCAGGATTATCATTCCAAATATATCGTGGAACATTTCGACGAGCTTGAAAATAAAACCATTTCTGTTGCGGGCAGAATAATGACAAAACGTCCGATGGGCAAAGCTTCATTTATTAATATTAACGACCGCGACGGAAAAATTCAGGCTTATGTCAGAAAAGACGAGGTGGGCGACGAGGAATACGCCGATTTCAAAAAATACGATATCGGCGATATAATTCAGGTGACCGGATATGTTTTCAAAACAAAGACGGGCGAGGTCTCGATTCACGCTTCCGATGTAAAACTTCTGTCGAAGTCGCTTCTTCCGCTTCCTGAAAAGTACCACGGACTTACCGATAAGGAGACGAGATATCGCCAGAGATATCTTGATCTGATAGTAAACCCCGAAGTAAAAGATACTTTTATGAAGCGTTCTGCGATTTTGAGAGCAGTCAGAGACTATCTCGATTCAAACGATTTCATCGAGGTAGAGACGCCGCTTCTCGTTCAAAATGCCGGCGGAGCTTCAGCAAGACCTTTCTATACTCATTACAACGCTCTCAATGAAGATCTCAAACTTAGAATATCTCTTGAGCTTTACCTAAAAAGACTTATTGTCGGCGGAATGGAAAGAGTATACGAAATAGGCAGAGTTTTCAGAAACGAGGGACTTGACAGACGTCATAATCCCGAATTTACGCTTATGGAAATATATCAGGCGTATACCGACTACAACGGAATGATGGATCTTACCGAAAATCTTTTCAGGTATGTATCTCAGAAAGTTTTAGGTACGACAAAAATTGTCTATCAGCCGGACGAGACATTTCCGAAAGTTGAAATAGACCTTTCCAAACCTTTTAAGAAAGTTACAATGGTTGACTGCGTAAAAGAATATTCCGGCGTTGATTTCAGCGAGATCAAGACAGACGATGAAGCCAAAAAGGTCGCGAAGGAACACAATATAGCTTACGAAGAGAGACATAAAAGAGGAGATATCTTAAATCTCTTCTTCGACGAATACTGCGAGAAAAATCTTGTTCAACCTACGTTTTTGATGGATCATCCTATCGAAATTTCTCCTCTCACAAAGAAAAAACCAGATAATCCCGATTACGTCGAAAGATTCGAGGTATTTATGAACGGATGGGAAATGGGCAACGCTTATTCTGAGCTAAACGATCCTATAGACCAGAGAAAGAGATTTGAGGATCAGGAAAAACTTCTTGCTCAGGGCGATGAAGAGGCCAACCATACCGACGAGGATTTCCTTACCGCTCTTGAATACGGTATGCCTCCCACAGGCGGTATAGGATTCGGAATTGACAGAATGGTAATGCTGCTGACAAATGCGGAATCAATAAGAGACGTTCTTCTTTTCCCGACGATGAAACCTTTGGAATGATATAATGCTGCGACAACTCAAGGTATCTG
>OMUY01000094.1 GCA_900314355.1 uncultured Eubacteriales bacterium
GCTGGACGAACATCCGGACAGCTGTATGAAAAAAGTTATCTTCAATGTCTTTAAAAATGTGGACTACCTTTTGTACCGTGATTTATTGTCTTGAAGCGTGGTGTATTTTGTCGCTTGTTTTCAGCACTTCCGGCGATTTCTGACAATCTGACTTGCTGTATCTTCCTGTATCGTTTTGTGATGATTTTTCCCGTGGTTTATCTTGGTTGGTTGATTTCCTGTTGATTTCTCCCGGCTGAGTTTTAACCCGTTCGGCGGCTACCCGGTGGGGGATATAGGCGCACCAGGTGAAACGGGGGAAGTGGCTTAAATATCCCCAAAATTGAAAAAGGCTTAAAATTAAAGCGTTGTTATAGCAATTTAGCAGTTCCATTAGTTCCATATAGAGATATTACACGATATTGATTAGTTATCTTTCGTTTAGGGGTAGACAATTCACAAAAATGTGGTACAATGAGTTAGTACCACCTCAGTACCATTAGTACCACTTTAGTACCGGGAGACGAAAGAATGAAAAAACTGTTATGTATTATCCTGTTGATACTTCCTATAATCGTGTTCTTTACTCAAGATATGGGCGCATACTCTGATGATCTTATGGGCGTTGGTGTTGTGCTTGGTCTAATCATTCTGTGTGATCTGTTCTTTCATACCTCTATATCTGTGTTTGTCTGTAAAGTGTTGTATTTTCCTCTCTATATTCCGCTTTGGCTTATTGGTAGGCGCAGACGAAAGAAGCAAAACAGGGGTGGAAACGGCGCAGAGAATGATATCTATTGGTTTATCTAAAACACTATATTTATTCTTGTTATTCTTATTGGACACAAGATATTGTGGTTTCTTCAAAGTTTTCTATTGACAAGATAAAGAAGAAATGATATTATAATCACGCACAAAAGAAAATCCGACGTGTAAAAAGTGTTTTGTTGGTCGGTGCAATACTAAGGCTAAATTAGCGCCTTGATTGTTTGGCTCATTTCTGAGCATTCAGTCAAGGCGCTTTTTGTTTGCGCTGAAACAGGAGGTTAAAAAATGGCGTTGGATGAACAAGAGAAAATCAAAGAAGCACGCCGGGCGTATCGTGCCGAATGGCGAAAAAAGAACCGGGAAAAGATACGGGCGTATGAAAGAGAGTGGGCGAAAAAGAACCCGGAGAAGATAAAAGCGGCTAATAAACGCTACTGGTTGAAGAAAGCCGCCAATAAAGGCGGCGGCAATGGGAATTGATGAAGAGGTCAAAGCATATTCCGCAAAGCGTAGGCGTGAATACTATAAAGCCTACTATGAAGCGCACAAGGAACACTATAAAGAACAGCGGCACAAATATTATCTTGCTAACAAAGACAAGATAAAGGCTCAACACAGAGCTTAGATTGTCGTGGTACTAATGGAACTGTAAAATTGATACAATACACCGATATTATTTCACTCCCGGCGATCACACCCGGCGGCGGTGATTTTCGGGGGTCTGTTGATTTTCTGTTGATTTTTCGGCGGTGTGAGGGTATAAAATTGGCGTGTGGAGTGGCTGAAAACCGCATAAATACGGCACTTTCAGCAAATACAGTTTTTAATCTCTTTAAAGACAGCGACCTCAGAATATATGAAAAATTGCTCGTCAAAGCGGGCGGAAGTTGAAAAAATACATATAATCAAAAAAATAAAAACCGGCTTCAACTCGGCGAAATTATGTTTTGCCTTATTACTGTCGGTTTTTATTATTAAATTATCGCCACGCGTAATGTGTTTAATTAAATGATTAATTGTCTGATGAATTATATAATATATCTACATGGCTTTCGCCGTCAAATAAAACAATTCGCATGATTTGTTCCGGGATTTCTTCTCCTGTATATTTTCTGATGCTTCTTCTGTTCAAGATGGTATTCATTAAATTCTGCATAATCAATTTTCTCCATTCTGACTTTCTATTTCCATAAAGGATTCAATGTCGGCGGAGAGCTTTTTCATTTTTCCGAAAAGCTCCCCGTTATTTCTTACGTCAATGTAATAATAGTTCTTTGCGTCTTCTTCACGGCGCCTAACAAGTCCGATGTCCCTAAGAATTTTGACTTGGTGTGAAACCGCCGGTATGGACAAATGTGTCTTTGCCGTAAGTTCTCCGACCCGCATTCCTGTATCGCAGGATGTTTCCATCAAAACCAGCAGAATAATCTGTATGGTCTCGTCGCCGATTGCTGTAAGGATCGGCTGCACTTCCTTAAAATCTGTAATGTATTATTTTTATTGAAAAAATAAATCTCGTCAATGCCCGCACCGAAAACCTGTGCGGGTATTTTTTGAATAATAAAATTTCATGAAATGTTATAGTCTGACAAAAAATCCCTAATAAAATATGACAGAAGTGATTGAATAAGCTATTATTTTGTGATAATTTTTAAAAGAGGTTCAAGATTTTTTTATTTTTCTTTTTCCCAAACTTATCAAATATTGAAATTACGGCAGGGCTTTAACATTTTCTGATTTAATACGATTTATACTTTCGGAATTGACGGCCGAGTGTAAAGAAAAATTGCCGACTTTTATTTTTTGCTGTTCAGATATTCAATATATTCATTTCCCCAAATTTCAAGCGACGACAAGACAATTTTAAATTTTTCGCCTATTTCGCTGAGTCTGTATTCGACCTTTGGCGGGATCTGCCGATATTCCGTCCTGACTATCAGCCCTTCGTCTTCAAGTGTTTTTAATTGCCTCGACAATGTGGTATGAGTCATTTCCTCCGGCATTTTCCGCTGAAGCTCGTTGAAACGGACAGGCCCGTCTGACAGAAGATGCATAATGTACATCGACCATTTGCCTGACAAAACTTTCTGAGATGTCAGATATGGACATTTTCCGAATAAATTTTTCTTTTCCATAGATACGTTCCTTTTTGATACCGGTATCATAAAATATCGTACTTGTAATAATTAGACTTTATGATACAATTATATACAATAAAGCAGAAAAACGCAACTAAATTAAAAAGGATGATAAAATTATGAAAATGCCTGTTATTTTTTCGGGGCACGGAAGTCCGATGATCGCGCTCGAAAACAATGATATTACAGCCTCCATGGAAGCCGTCGGAAAAAATGTAATCTCAAAATACGGTAAGCCGAAGGCGATTCTCGCAATTTCCGCCCACTGGTACACAAGAGGAACTTTTACACAGAGCGCGGAAAAGCCAAAGCAGGTCTATGATATGTACGGTTTTCCCGAAGATCTTTATCGGGTAAAATATCCGGTATCGGGCGACAAAGAATTGACAGACAAAATTAAAGACGTTCTCGGCAATCTCGTTACGGCAGACGATTCATGGGGAATTGACCATGGCATATGGACTGTTCTTGTTCATATGTTTCCGAATGCGGATATTCCCGTGGTTCAGCTTTCCGTCGACGGCACTTTAACTAATCGTCAGTGCTTTGAAGTCGGTGAGAAACTTTCCTCTCTCCGCGATGAAGGATATATTATTTTCGGCAGCGGCAATGTCGTTCACAACTTGCGCCGTGTGGAATGGAATAATCCAGACGGCACTGAAATGACTCACATTTTTAACGATTATATAATTGACGCGGTGAAAAACAAAGATATCGACAAGGTGATAAATTATTCCGACGGACCGGAAAGCTCATACTCTGTCCCCACTCCGGAACACTTTCTGCCGATTATTTATTGCCTCGGCGCTTCCGGCGGCGACGGCGCTGCAGTTTTTAATAACGTCTGCAACCTCGGTTCTATGGCAATGACGGGTTTTGTCTGGGGATAAATCAACATAATAAAAAATTATTACCGCTTGGAGGACAATTACAATGACGAATGCAGAAAAAATAAATGAATTTTTGGATGAGGCTAAAATCTTTTACTTCCTGACGACCGAAGGAGATCAGCCTAAGGGAAGACCTTTCGGTTTTCACCTTCTTGACGGAGACAAGCTATATTTTGGCTGCGGCACATTCAAAAATGTATATAAACAGCTGACAGCAAATCCTAAGGTAGAAATTCTTGCGATGAACAAAAATAAATTCCTCCGCTATGATGGGAAAGTCAAGATTGTGAAAGATGATTATCTTCTTAAAAAAGTCCGCGAAGCCATGCCGCAGATTATGGCAATGTACGACAAAAACGGCTGGGAAATGGGACTTTTCTATCTTGAAAACGGTCATGCCGAGATAAGAGGAATGCTTGATTTGATTGAAGAATTTGATGTCTGAAAAATTGCGGAAAAATATTCATCTGATTTTTATTGTGACAAAAACCGACCCGAAATCTGCCTAAACGGCGGCGGGCCGGCTTTTTTTACTGTTTGAAGATAAAAATACAAATGCAAAGAAAGCAACTTATCAAAATTTCCCCGGAACACAATAAGTTCTATTGATTGTATTTATTTAGATTTATGTCCTTTGGAATATGTTCATGTCCCCAACTGCATATAGCTTGGAGAACCGGCATCAGCGTTTTTCCTAAATCCGATAGATAGTATTCCACCTTCGGCGGCACTCCCGGATATTCATGACGCACAATCAGATCGTCGTCCTCCAATTCCTTGAGTTTCGACGAAAGCATTTTATGCGTCACCCCGCCGAGACTGCGCTTCAGTTCGCTGTACCGCATTATTTCATTTTTCCAAAGCAAAAAAAGGATCTGCATTTTCCACTTTCCGCCGATCAGCGAAACTGCATAATTAAACGGCACGATATTTATCGGGACAATGTCTTTTTTTTCTTTACTTACTTTTTTGATAGTATCTTCCATAATAGTGCGTTCTTCCCTTCTTTGCCATATTATTAATAAAGTCACACAAAAATCAATTCAGCTTTATTGAGGAGAAGTTACAATGAAAGAAAAAATTGATGTTTTGTATTACAGGAAAAATATCTGGCAGATCCAAAATCCGGATCTTGTCCGTGTTTCAAGCCCGGTGATACATTTCTTTTAAAAAGGACGCCTGAGCAGGACGACTTTTATCATCTGATGAACGGGAAATTTTGCGGTGAGGCATGGGACGCTGTCAGCAGATATGTATATACCGCATTGCAGGGCGGTTCCATTATGCACGGATGGACAAATGATGAGAGAATGATGATCGCTTGCTGCAATGACGGAACAAGACCTGTTATTTTTAAAATTGAGAGAATTGATATTCCAGAAAATGAAGAAGAAAAACAATTTTTTCAAAAACAGAAGTTTAAGAACACGGCGGAAGAAGCATATACAGGTTAAATTCAAGTTACGATTTAATGTAAAATTTTTCAAGCTGTTTATATTCCAAATCAATCTGTCAATACAGCCAGTGCCTTAATTTTATGGAGGTGGCGAAGTTCTGCCGCGCTTCGCCGCATCTGAGCGCCGGCATGATATTGTCTTACCGATTCAAAAGTCATATTTTCATCAGAAAAATCTATTCTGCCAATATTTGGGAAGATACATAAAATATAATTTTCAATATCTTTAAAGATTCGGATTGTAAAATATATAAAAGATTATTTAAACCGAGGGAAAAAATAATATGCAGGTATCAACGAAATTCACTATTGCAATACATATTCTCGCGGCGGCGGAGTATTTTGGCGGCGATTACAGGATTACAAGCTCTTTTTTGTCGAACAGCATAGGATCAAATCCCGTAATAATCAGAAATATAATGTCGGATCTTCAGTCCGCCGGAATAATAGAGACAAAAAGAGGAACGGGAGGAATAACTGTTTCAAGACCGTTGAACGAAATATCTTTTTTAGACGTGTATAACGCGGTTGAAACGAACAATTCATCTGAGCTTTTTAAATTTCATGAGCATACAAATCCGAATTGCCCTGTGGGCAGAGTTATTCACGAGGCTCTCGGTAAAGAACTTGGCAATATTCAAACGGAATTTGAAAAAGAACTTAAGAAAAGAAAAGTGTCGGAAGTATATGACGAAATAATAGAATTAAATACTAATCGGGGATAATAAAAACATGCCGGGGATTTAAATCAGATCTTCGGCTTTTTGTCATTACAGACTAAACGAAAAAAATAACCGGCGGATTTTTTCGCCGGCTATATTTATATTTGTATTTTGCTTGTCAGCGCGGAATTATTCCGGCTGAGGAGCGCCTACGGGGCATGTATCCGCGCAGCTGCCGCAATCGATGCATGTGTCTGCGTCGATAACGTACTTGCCGTCGCCCTCGGAAATAGCCTCTACGGGGCATCCCGCAGCGCATGCGCCGCATGAAATGCAGTCGTCACTGATTTTGTAAGCCATACTTTTATCCTCCTGATTTAAATTTAACTTCTATTTTTACGCCCTTATTATAATATATCTTTTCTCGGTTTTCAAGAAAAATTATAAATATATTTTTATTTAAAAAAAGGATTATAACTTGTTATGATTCCGATTCCGCTTCCACAAGTCTTACAGCCCTGTATCTTTCCCTAAGAAGCGGCTTTTCTATCTTGCCTGTTGCGTTTCTGGGCACGTCGGCCATGATAATTTTTCTGGGTCTTTTATATCTCGGCAGGCTCTCGCAGTATTCCTTGACCTCGTCTTCCGTCATAGTCATTCCGTCTTTAACCTGAACTATGGCAGCGGCGATTTCTCCGAGTCTTTTATCGGGCAGTCCGATAACCGCTACGTCGGAAATTTTGTCGTTAGACCTCAAAAAATCCTCAATTTGAACGGGATAAAGATTTTCGCCGCCGGAAATAATCACGTCTTTCTTTCTGTCTACAAGGTAAATAAATCCGTCTTTGTCCTGTCTCGCCATATCACCTGTCTTCAGCCATCCGTCCCCCGGAAGAACCTCTGACGTGGCCTCGGGATTTTTGTAGTAGCACTTCATAACTCCGTCGCCTTTGACGCAGAGCTCGCCCACTTCTCCCTGTTTTACGACGTTGTAGTTGTCGTCTACAATTTTCGTTTCCCATCCGTAGCCGGGAACGCCTATCGCGCCTACTTTATTGATGTTTTCAACTCCGAGATGCACGCAGCCTGGACCTATTGATTCGGTAAGTCCGTAATTCGTGTCGTACTGATGATTCGGGAAAACTTTTTTCCATCTCTTAATCAAAGACGGCGGAACGGGCTGAGCGCCTATATGCATAAGTCTCCATTGGGAAAGATTGTACTCGGAAAGATTTATGTCTCCTCTGTCGATGGCGTCAAGAATATCCTGCGCCCATGGCACAAGAAGCCATACAATCGTGCATTTTTCGGAAGAGACGGTCTGAAGTATCCATTCAGGTTTGACGCCCCTTAAAAGTACGGCTTTTGAGCCTGTGACAAGACTGCCGAACCAGTGCATTTTCGCGCCTGTATGGTACAGCGGCGGAATGCAGAGGAATACGTCGTCATGAGTCTGCCCGTGGTGCTTCTGTTCTGTAAGCGCAGCTCTCATTAGAGACTTGTGAGCGTGAAGTATAGCTTTCGGGAAACCCGTTGTACCGGATGAAAAATATATTGCGGCGTCATCCTCGTCGGAAATTTCGACCGGCGGAACGACAGATGAGCAGTAATACGTCATTTTTTCGTAATTGTCGGCGAAATCCGGAACATCGTCGCCGAGATAAAAATAATCGTCTATTTTCATTTTGTCCTTGACCGCAGTGACACGGTCCTTGAACTCAGGTCCGAAAAGAAGCATTCTGACATCGGCAAGATCTACGCAGTATTCTATTTCCTCGGCGGAATAGCGGTAATTCATCGGCACCGCTACGGCGCCAGTCTTCAGTATTCCGAAATAAGCGGGAAGCCATTCAATGCAGTTCATAAGAAGTATTCCGACTTTGTCGCCTTTTTTTATTCCCCTTGTAAAAAGAAGATTGGCGAATTTATTGGCCTGTCTGTCAAACTGCCTCCATGTGATTTCCCTGCGGTATTTTTCCTTCTTCGCAGTCTCTATTAAATTATATTCTCTCCATGTGACCTTTTTGTCAGGCTGATTGGCGGGATTTATCTCAACAAGACACACCTCGTTCGGGTAAAGCCTCGAATTTCTTTCGAGAAAATCTGTAATAGGCATATTTTTTCACTCTTCTTTTTCAAATTTCTTTAATTTTCTACAGATATTTATTGCTATATTTATACAGTTCTTTATTTAGCTGTAGTATAAATTCAAGTATTATTATCATAACACCGAAAAGACTTTTAATCAATAGTTTTTGGAAAAATTAAGCAATATTTCAAAATCACATTTTTCAAACAGGCAAAGCGGATATATTTGCGCCGAAACGGTCATTTCCGTCTTTCCCGCCTGCATATTGTCTTTTCCCTTAAAACCCGACTACTGCCCGCATTATCGCGGACAGTAGAATTATTTTTTATTTCGCCTTTTCCTCAAGCGAGTCCTTTACGGTAACATAAACTTTTTTATCATAGCATTTGAATTTTTCCTCAACTTTATTCTTGTCGGGTTTCTTCGTGAAAAGCGAGAAAAGCGGTACGATTACAAGTCCGCCTGTCATTGCGGCAACGCCTGATATTATCGAGTTTTGGAAAATATATCCTAAAAACGGAACCGATGAAAGATTAATTAATTTAAACGATTGCAAAAGCTGAACTGTCGTAATGCCGACGCCCCAGACGAAAGACGCCCAAACAGAACCGTTCGTAGTCTTTTTCCAGTACAGTCCGTACATAAACGGCGCGAGAAACGCTCCGGCGAGAGCTCCCCACGATACGCCCATCATCTGAGCGATAAATGTAAATGTGGGATTCGCGTCTTTTAAAATCGCTATCACGGCGGATACTGCTACGAAGAAGACAACAAGGAGTCTCATCGCCCTCAGATTTTTTTTCTCTCCCCTATTGTTTTTTCTGTCTATAACGTCAAGAGCCAAAGTAGACGACGACGTGAGCACGAGAGAAGAAAGAGTAGACATGGAAGCTGCTAAAACAAGGACGATAACTATCGCTATAATGATATCGCCCCATACCGATCCCATAAGAGATTTAAGCATTGATGGAATTATATTGTCGTAAGCTACAGATCCGTCTGACGCCTTCACGCCGTCTGCTCCGGAATAAAGTCTGCCGAATCCTCCGAGAAAATAAGACCCTCCGGCGACGATTATGGCGAAAACAGTAGAAATAATTGTACCCTTTTTAATTGAGTCCTCCGATTTAATCGCATAGAATTTGCCGACCATCTGAGGAAGTCCCCAAGTGCCGAGAGACGTGAGTATTATTACAAAAAACAGGAACGCCGGATCCGCGCCGAAAAACGATGCGAAAACACCGGGCTGGTTTATTCCCTCCTCCGCGGCGGAAACGTGAGCGAGCGAATTAACGGCCTCCGTAAATCCTCCGTTCGTATGAATGACAGCCGCGACTACCGCGATTATTCCGACGAGCATTATTATTCCCTGGATAAAATCATTTATAGCGGTAGCTATATAACCGCCTATTAATACGTAAGCGCATGTCAAAGCCGCCATAACAATTATGCAGACCCAGTAAGGAAGACCGAACGCCATATCAAAAAGCGAAGAAAGACCGTTGTAAAGCGACGCCGTGTAAGGAATAAGAAAAACAAATACTATAACAGACGCCGCGACTTTCAAAGCAGATGAGTCAAATCTTTTTCCGAAAAAATCGGGCATAGTCTTTGAATCGAGATGCTGAGTCATGACCCTTGTCCTTCTTCCGAGAACAACCCATGCGAGAAGCGAGCCTATAAAAGCGTTGCCCAGTCCTATCCATGTCGAGGAAATACCAAATTTCCAGCCGAACTGACCTGCGTATCCGATGAAAATAACGGCCGAAAAATATGACGTGCCGTAAGCGAAAGCCGTAAGCCACGGACCGACAGACCTGCCGCCCAAAACGAAGCCGTTTACATCCCTCGCGCGTTTTCTCGATATAACGCCGATTGCTATCATCAGCGCGAAAAACGCGATTATTAATACTGAAGCGAGAATTTTGAACATAAAAAATCAACCCCTCGGCTTGAATTTTTGACGGCTTGATTTTTCTCTTTGCCGCCGCAAAAAACGCTACATAAGTACATTGTAATATTTCTATATACAAATGTAGTAACAAGATGAATAAAGTATATATTATTGACAGCCCGTTGTCAAGATATATATTGTTTTTTTATCTTCTGTTAAAATTTTTTCTCCTCCCTTATTATTACGTATCAATAAAAATTCCCCGGGCGGCAGACAGCCCGAGAAACAAATATTTTATATTTTTGATTTTTTATCTTGACTTAAAATTCATTTCGGCATTTTTTCAAGTCCCGCGGAAACTCTGAGAATAATATACGCGTCCTGTGAATTTACTATGCCGTCGGAATTTACGTCAAGAAAATTGAGCGTTTGACGTTCCAAAAATTCAAGTCGGGCGGAATATCTGAGGCAAATTCTCGCGTCCTTCGCCGTCACTCTGCCGTCGCCGTCGGCGTCGCCCTCTTTAATTGTCCGCCTTCCGCAATATTCTACCGACGAAACTCCGGGAACGTATTTCAGCGCTTCGATTATCACGCCGATATTTTTAAGTCCTCTGTCGTTTACGTACACTTCCGCGAGAGCTTCGGCGATAATGCAATTTGATATGCCGCCTTTTGATTTAATTTCTCCGGAATCCAAATCCAGATAAGCATTATCGTCGAATACGCCCAATACTTTTCCGTCATAGATATAATCGCTTATCTTTTCGTATTTATCCGCGTTTTCTTTCAGATAATCGGTAAATGCTTCGCACGGCTGCAGATAGTCGGCTTTAACGTTGTCGATACACAATATCAGCCTGTATTTATCATCGTCTTCATTATCTGATTTGATTTTATCTATTAATTCCTGTCTCGTCGTATTTTTTGCCGAATCGGATCTTTTGTCTTCGGCAGAAGAAAGCGCGGGAAAAGAATATATCATAACGGCGCAAAGAAGAAGAGATATAATTTTTTTTACATTTGATTTTTTCATATTTTTATTATCCTCCGAATATAAATTCTGTTTTTAATGACTTGCAAAACGTTTTTGTTTTCGGTATTGTATACGTCTGACTTCAAAAATTATGTTAAATTACGATATTTATTCGGCGGCAATCGACATAAAAAATTAAATCATCTCAAGTGAAAAAACAGATTTTATTATAATCCGATATTCTGCAAAAATTATTTGTCAGAATTTATCTATAAGCTTCGCCGAATATCTTAAAATAAGTCTCGCGTCGCTCGCCGTCACCTTGCCGGAGCCGTCCACGTCGGCGGATGCCAGCGCGAAATCCGAAAGAGTTTCGAGTTTTGCGGAAAATCTGAGAGCGAGTCTCGCGTCGGCCGCGTTAATTTTTCCGTCGCCGTTTACGTCGCCTTTAATAAAAGAGGAACCCGATTTTCTTATAATAAAGCTGTCTACTATATGCACGTCCGTGCCGTCGATAGTGTACGCCGTATAAATAAGCCTGCTGCCGTCAACGGTGACCGATGAAAACATAGGCTCGTCTGGATTTATTGATTTGCCTGTAAAAGAGAAAAGCGAACTCGTGTCATATATTTCGTGCTTATCGGAAGAATTATTTCCCGAAGAACCTATTGACGCGTATACGGTTCCCGACGGTTTGACATAAGCGCTGTAATATCTGCCGTCATATTCGTCCGAAATCACAGCCTGGTCAGTCACATTCCCGTTTCTGACGGGATTTGTCCTGTAATATGTGTCAGACGAGTCGCCGGACAGGACAATATCCACATCAAGACCGGATATTATCTCGTTCATGGATTTTAGGTAATTTTTATATCTTCTCGACTGAGTTGAATATCCGTCCGTATAAGGCGAGTTGTGGACAATAACGATTTTCCAGTCCGCGTTGGAATTTGAAATATCGTCGTTTATCCATTTTCTTTCATCCGTAGTAAGTCCTCCGATTATTCTGAGGCTTGTGGAATCTATTACCGTGAAATGGGCGTTGTTGTAGTCGAAAGAGTAATATCCTCTCTGTTTTTCTTCAGTCGTTACCGTGCCGTCCGAATTCTGCTTTGAAGTCGTCACAGTCATGCCGTCTACAAGGAAGTTGTCATAAATACCGGAGGTGTCGTATTCCCTCGCACCGACAACGGGAGACGTCGGCATATACGACGTAAGCCCGGATACGGCGCTTGAATAATTTTTCCATTGTTCAAAGTCCTGTCCGGACGACACGAAATTGCCCGTATGGACTAAAAAAGAAGCATTCGGGAAAAGTTCCGAGACGGCAGCCGCCGTTTCTCTTGTATCGGAGAACTGATCTTCAGTTATCCCCGCAGTATCAGACATCTGTATAAACGTAAATTTTCCGGAATCGGACGACGTCGTAAATTTCATCGTGTCCGACCATGCAGACGTACTTGAATCGCCTATTCTGTAATAATATGCGGTTCCCGGTTTAAGACCCGAAAGCTTCACGGTGTGTCTCTGCGCATAGGAATATTTCGCGCCGAGATCGGCAATTCCCAAATCTACCGTATAGCTTGTAACAGACGTGAGTATTGACTCTGTCTGAGCGTCCGCGCCCTTTGCGCCGATAAAATGCTTTCCGAGAAAAGTTTCGGATGAGTTATCGTAAAGCTCTATTTCCGTTCCGGATGATTCCGTTGACGTATACCACGATATATTCATCTCGGTTTTTGAGTCTTCTCCGAAAGTTACTTCTATATTAAAAGGTCTCAAAGAATTTAAAACGTCTTCCGGAACCTCCGCTTTTTCTGTCAACGGAATAGTCACGTTATAGTCCGATTTTTCGGACGGATCGCTGTCCTCAAAATAATACGACGCCATTTTGGCAATCTGTTTTCCGTCGGCAGAAGCTGTATCTCCCGAAAAATAATCCTTCAGATAATAGTCGATTACCTCATCTGTTGTTTTTCCGTATTTGGAGAAAAATCCGTCGGCGAGAACGGTATTTATAAGTCCCGTTACAGTCGCATCCTGATTGTGAATCTTTAAATACCATTTGACTAAATTTTCAATATCCTCTCCCAATGAGTCCTCGTTATCGTCGAGGAAAAGAAGATATTCGGGTTTTACTTTTATCTGTGAAAAAATACCGTCGAGCAAAATATCTTTTACAAGACCGGCGGCGATTACGCCGGCGAGAAATTCGGCAAGTTCGCCGGATTTCAGATTTTTTGAGACGTCGCTTATAAATTCGTCGTCGGAAATATCCTCGTTGCCCATTTTTGAAGAGACTATTCCCTCAAGCAGCAGACTGTTCACGGTGCCGCCCTCCTCATTTGAGCCGAAACCGTAAGAGTCAAGATATTTCGTCGATTTTTTATCCGATATTATGGAGTCGGTTATCTTGTGAAGTCCCGAATAAACCGTATCGGAAAGCTTTTCCGGATCTTTCAGATAAATCTGTTCTATCTGCGGAAAGATGTCGTTGTCAAGCTGGTTTACAATATTAGAAGCGTCGAAAATCACGACTTTTCCGAAAAGATTTATTCCGTCGCCGATGTAGTAATTAATCAAAGACTCCAAATTTACGCCGAATTCGCTTTCAATATATTTTGAAAACGTACCGTATTGTGTTGTGCCGGTTATTACGTCGTTTTTTATGAAGTTTTCAAAAATATCGGTAAAATACCGCGCCATGTCGTAATTCGCATAAGTTATTTTAAGCGACGCGGTCTGTCTGTAGGGTTTGTCGTACACGGTCTGTTTTCCGTCGGAATCCGCTCTTGAAACAACAGCCCTTGCGTCATCAGAGTCGACTATGTCGGTTGTGACTCCGTCGGACTTCAGATAATTCACCCTGAGCGTATTGGGAAATGACGAAAGATTTGACGATTCTATATCGTATATTATTTTTCCGTCGGACGTGATTTTAGACGAGACGTCGTTTCTTCCCGTCGCAGACGTGTAGATATACTCCATTCCGGCTTTCGCAAGTTCATCGGCAACATTGCAGCAGTCGTAGACGACGTTATTTTCGCTTACAAGATCCGACGAGGTAACTTTCCATCCGCATACGCCTATCGGAGTTTTTCCGTTTTTCTTTGCCTCGGCGCATTTTTCTTTTATCCATGTCATTAACTCGTCTGTTATTTTTCCGGAGACGTTTCTGCCGCCGTTTGCGGTAAGTGTCGAATCGTAATAAGACGCGTCAATAACAATCAGCTCATAATTTGAGTCAAGGCTGACCGTATAGGAGAAAGAACCGAGAGCGGATGTCTTTTGAGTATACATTTCATCGGCGATATCCGGCCCGAGAGAAGAAAAATAATTTGACATCTGCGCGGGCGTAAGCGGACTGCCGGTCTTTTTTTTGCCGTCCTCAAAATACAAAGCGGACGAAGAATATATATCCCCGGGACCGGGGCAGACTATGACGTTTACGCCCGTATCGCTTTCAAGCTGCTTTAATTTGCGGGAAAGAGAATACGCGTCGGATGAAAATCCGTTTAATGTCAGACCCGAATTTACGATGAGATATTTTACGCCTTTGACCTTGAGATAATTTACCTCGGCCTGCATGGAATCGAAAAGTCCGTCGAGCTGTTCAATCTGAACGCCTTTGTTTTCGGCATATGAAAGAAACGCGTCGGAATAACCGGCTCTGTATTCGGGCGATACATATTTCAGACCCGACGTTACGACGAAACCTGTCACGTCTTCCGGAAGGACGTTGTTTTCCCGAAGCGTTTGCCCGTCATCGGCAAAAGAAGGAAATACAAACGACGACAGAAGCATAATTGCGGAAAGTATTACGGATATTATCTTTTTCGATTTCATATATTCGCACCCCGAATGAATACAAATTGTCATTGTAAAAATACCATTCAATTATTGAACTTCGCTTTACTTCAAACAGTCTTTTACATTTTTATTATAAGTTAATGTAAAGTTTTTGTAAAGTCCGCCGAGTAAATCCGGGGAGTTGAGCCAAAATAAAAGATAAAATCGGATGTGTTTTTCTTTTTATTGTATTATAAAAATTTGATGTGCCGAAAACAGCACATCAATTTATTGTAAATTACGCTTTTCGTGATTTTTTTATCCGAGTTTTCAGCCGGACTAAAAAAGCTGCCGCTGAAAATTTCGGCGGCAGCATTGAATTATTTATTTTTTCTCATTTTTTCGAGGCGTAAGCGTTTTTGAGAAGCTGTTCGTATCCTTTTACCATCTCGGAACATGCCGTTTTGCCGAGTGAAACAACCTCAAGCGATTTGTTGTTGGGATAAAGTATTGGCATATAGTCGTTGTCGGGTATGATATAGCCTACCATATCGTTTTCAAGTCCAAATACTATTACGTCCCTGCCGCCCTCGACTTTTGTTTCAAGAGGAGCATAGTTCCAGTCCTTTCCGGACCATGATTTTGACGCGGGGCACGCGCCGCCGTAGTAAGTCTCGCCTGTCGTCTCTCCCGGAGCGAGGAATACCGCAACATCGTCGCCCAATTCCATATATCCGAGTTCGGAAACTTCCTGATACTTATTAAATCCGGTTTTTACTATCTGATGATTTATAAGTCCTTCCTTGCCCGCGAAGAGGAGAATACAGTTGCTGATATTGAACTTTATTTGTTCGGATCTGATATTGAGAACAGGGGAAAGCTCTTTCTCGTTTGAAATTGCGTTAAGTCTGTCTGCAAGAGCCTCACCGTAGACTTTAACGGATTCAAGTCTTGAAAGATTTTCCGTGTCAAGCGTTGATTTGTCCTGAGTCGTAGCCTGCTCCGCGCCGAGCACGAGCGCGAAATTGGCGTTGTACTTTTCGTTGACGGCCTGTTCCATATAATAAGCGTAGTCGCCTGTTATTACTGTTCCGGCGGCTCCGTTTCCGACAAGATGAACGCACGACGTAGTAAACCATGTCTCTTTTGAACCGTCGGACGGTACAAATCTGAATCTTTCAAAATAGTTGTCGAGAACCTGCGGATCTCTCTTGTCGGTCATAAACTCTGACATATCTATTTTTCCATAGTAAAGTTTTCCGTTCTTTTCGCCTGTGACAGCCTCTTTTATAGTCTGCTCGGTCTTGTCGTAAAGATTTCTCATGTACTCGTCGTTTCTGCCGCTTACGGAATTTTTGCCGAAAAGATTTTTCCACGGATTTTTGACGACTTCCTCGAGCACGTTTCCGTTTAGTCCGAGAGTATCCACGGCGGAATGCTGATGAAGAACAGAAATATTTATAGATTTTACATTGTTTTCCTTTGAAAACGATTCGAGCTCCTGTCTTATAGCTCTTACGTCTGTATTTGAAATTCCGAAACCGTCTATAACGGCGAATACTGCCGAACCTCTTCCGGAATTGTCGTTTAATGCGACTGTTCTTACTTTAAGGTCGTCATATACCTCCGTTGCAACTTTTTTATTTAAAGTGAGCGTTCCGCCTACATAGTGGTTGCCGTCGAGAACATCTTGACCTTCAAGAATGGACGCTTCCGAATATCCCAAAGACCAGCGGGCTCCGTCTGCCGGCTCGGAAAGAAATTCGTCGTCGCCCGGCATAAATCCGTCGGATGAATAATCATCGGCGTTTTTGCCCCATGTTTTCTGGTCCGGAATAAAAGCGCATATGGATTTTACGATTACATCCATAAGCTTGTCTGTCGCGTTCCAGAAAGATTTTTCAAAGCTTGTCGCCGAATGGGCTTTGTCGGTCACGCTGCCGGCGTTTTTCGGGTCATATGACGCGAAGCCCGGTACGGCGCAGCTGAATACCATCATCAAAGATAAGACGACCGCTAAAATTCTGCTTGATTTTTTCATGAATAATCTACACCTTTACTTTCAGATGATTACTGTATTTCCTGATGATATAGTATCATATCCGCTTCAAAAAGTAAACAATTCTTTTTTTATTTTCATCATTTAATTATGCAATGTCTCTTATTTTTTCATGCCGATTAAAAAAACATACGACATAAAAAATCAACACATGATCCCTCCGCCCGAAAGCGGCGTTTTTTTTCGAGACTGACGCGATTATTTCATAAAATATTATTCTATTGTCAGTTTATGGGGACTTGTATCTGTGAGTTTTATTTCAAATTCCAGCTCTCCTTTTTCCCTTTCACTGAAAGGAACCGCCGCTGAGTCAAGAGTTACGGAATAATTATCCTTTGAATCCGAAAGGCACGCTATGACCGAGAAAGTCTTTCCGTTGTCGAAATGGGAAATATCAGCCTCTATTTTATCGGGAGACGATTTGAGATTATCTACCCATGTCTCAAGTCCAGTGGTGAGAGTTCCCGGCTTAAAATAAGCGTCAGCCCAGATATTGGCAGGAGTTGAAAGTCCGCCGAAATTGTGGAACCATCCGCCCCTGCCGGTGACGACGGAGAACATTTCAAACGTGTAGTAATTATATTCAACCTCTCTTTTCCATATATCCAGAGCCCTTTTCGCTATAGAATAGGCGAGGTCGGTTCTGCATGACTCAAGGCACGCTTTCCACAGGTACCACTGATGCGGCAGCCAGATATTTCCGTTCCAATATCCGTTTGTGCGGAAATAACTTGCGGACATATCAACCGCGCTTATTCCGTATGGAGTTGACATCTCTTTGTCGCTGTTGATGTGATTCAGTATAGCATTTTCCTGACTTTCGGACGACGCGCCTGCGATGAACGGATAAATTCCGTCCAGTCCCTTGTCAAAATTTTCGCCTTTTTCGGTTCTGAGTATTCCGGTTGGCTCGCCCGATTCGTTGTGAGTGACAAAGCCGTAGTATCCGCTTTCGCCGTCCCATGAATATTTATTCAAAGCCGATGAAAATTTATCAATGTCGTTTCGATAAACAGACGCATCATCGTTTTTTCCGAGTTTCAGTGAAGCCATATACATTATTTTCGCCGCTATAATCGCGTGAGACGATGTAATAGCCGGAGCCGTGGTCTGCCTTATCTCTTTTGTCATCATCTCTACCTGAGCCGGATAATCGTCCATTCCGGACGAAGAATAGAAATAATCGTAGGGAGTCAGAAGCCCCGACTTGAATTTACCGGTCGTCGAACCTCTGATTTTTCCAGTGAAATAATCGTAATAAAGTTTCAGCCTGTCATAATACGGCAGAAGTTTTTCGGAGCCGTATTTTTTCATCATCTCAAGCCACAGCGCGAACTGAACGGGAACCGGCGAACCGTGAAGGACGAAAGCGTAATCTTTATTGCTTTCATCCGAAAGGTAAGCGTCAAGCATATATTCGGCCGCTTTTTCGTCGAACTCGTTGAATCCGAGACCTATAAAACCGGAATCCCATGTATAAAGGCTGTCCCAGCGCTTGCCCGGAGTGGGATGGACAATCCGGCTTCCGTGCTTATAGATAGGATAAACGGTGTTTGTGAGAAGAGTTGCTCTGAGAATATCATTTGAAAGCTCGTACTTTTTGCCGGATGAGTTCAAATTGAATTTTTTTACCTCGTTCAGCCTTTGTCTGTAAATTGTTTCGTATACGTCCGTGCCGAGATATTTTGCGGGACCGTTTGAAATCACGGCGTACTTTACGGCGGTGCCGCCCGGTTTTACATAGATTGTATGAGTTAAAGTATTGAAGAAAAATCCGTCGCAAGTATGTTTTTCGGGAAAAGCCGATGTAAACGTATCAAATACGTTGTCAAATGTCGGGTCGGAATTTGAAAGCCTCGACTTTGTCGCGTCTTCGAGACAGCCCGAATCGATATTTCTGAAACGAGTGTTTTCATCAAACGTTCTGAGGAAATAATCACCGTCGACTCCGTTGTATTTGAGTTCGGAAATATATCCCTCGCCGTCCGCTTTTTCGGTTTTTATCTCCGGTTTAAAATCGAATTTCACATAATCGTTTTTGACTTTTCCGGCGTCGCCGTTTTCGACAATACAGAGGTAGTCCAATTCCACAGCGCCGGATCCGAGCGATACAAGCTCTATTTTCTTTTCGCCTTTTGATATTTTTCCGAGCGGCCACAGTTTAAGATCAGGTTCGTCCGCCGGCTCGAATGATATGCGCTCCTTGCCGTTCAGCATAAACTCTGACGTCTTTTCGCCTTTTACCAAACTGACGCCGTCCGTGTTCTGCCGTTTGTATTTTATATCCGTCGTCCTGTATCTTATTATCAGCGTCGCGTTGTCAAAATCTTCGGGTATATCGAGGGTGTACGACACCTTGTCGCCGGCAGTGGCTCCGAACGGCGGAATATATTTCATCGGCAGATGCCATTTAGGCGCTCTGTCTCCGAGCCCTCTGCCGCCCGTGAACCTCTTGTCGAGAAATTCGCCTTTTTTCATCGCGTCGGGATTTTCTCCGTCCCACGGTCTTTTTATTCTGTACGAATAATCGTCGTAATCGAGAGCGTCTTTGAAAACGTATTTTTTCGGAAGGATGAGACGGCAGTAAGAGTCATCCGGATATTCCACCGACTCAAAATAATTAATCAAAAAATTTTGATATAGATCAGAATTGTTGAAAAATTCCGTTCTGACAAGTTCTCTTTCGGAGCTTAGCCTCACATAAGATACCTCCGCGTATACTTTATCCTTGCCGTCGAGGTCAAAACGATATTTTACGAAAGAATAATCGTCCGACGATTCCCACGGATGAACTCCGTTAGGAGTCGTGACATTCGGAATATCTATGTCAAAACCGAATACGGAAGGCACGACGGTCAAATCGAACCTGACGCCGGGAATAAACTTATGATTTGCTATCCTCGACATTCCCATATATTTTTTTGAGTAAGGTCCCCACTTTGGGTAAATTTTTACAGCCATTTCAATCACCGTAATTATATTGATTTATTATATTCATTATATATATTTTATTCGGTTTTTTCAATCATACTTTTGCCGCGGTTTATTGTTCCGATATTTAATTATGAACTTTTTGTCTGTGCCATTTTGCCTTAAAATATGACGATTATTTTAGTTTTTATAGCAATGTTACAAAAATTTTATATAATTTTCTATATTTTATCGCCCGTTTTACCAAATCTTATACTTGCAAAATCAGAGTTAATTTGATAAAATAAAAAAGAATAATTTTTTACTACGGAGAAATTAATGATATGTCCGATAAATCAGAAGATTTAAGCACTCCGATTTACCTGTTCCACGAGGGAAGCAACGCAAGGGCCTACGAATTTTTAGGCTCTCATTTCAATGACGACGGCAGCGTCACATTCAGAGTGTGGGCGCCGAGGGCGTCGGCCGTATCCGTATGCGGCGATTTCAACTCATGGGATGAACACGCCGACCCTATGAACAAAATAAATGAACAGGGATTATGGGAAGTTCGGATAGACGGACCTGAAAAATATGACAAATACAAGTATCAGGTTACATCGCCGGACGGAAGAAAAATTATGAAATCCGATCCGTACGGTTTTCATTTTGAGACAAGACCGGGAAACGCGACAAAAATATACGATATTTCCGGTTTCAAATGGACTGATGAAAAATGGCAGCAGAAGAAGGAAAAGACAAATATTTTTTCCTCTCCCGTAAATATATATGAAATTCACGCGGGCTCATGGAAGCTTCATGACGACGGAAATTTCTACTCATACAGGGATCTGGCGGACGAGCTCATACCTTATATCAAAGAGATGGGATATACCCACGTGGAGCTTCTGCCCATAACAGAATATCCGTTTGACGGTTCATGGGGCTATCAGGTTACAGGATATTTCGCGCCGACGTCAAGGTACGGCACGCCCGAGGATTTCGCGTATTTCATTGATAAAATGCACTCTGCTTCTATCGGGGTCATTCTCGACTGGGTTCCCGCTCATTTTCCGAAAGACGAATACGGTCTTTACGAGTTTGACGGCACGCCGTGCTACGAATATTCCGACCCGAGAAAAGGCGAGCATTACGAATGGGGAACGAGAGTTTTCGACTACGGCAGAAACGAGGTGGTATCGTTTCTGATGTCGTCCGCAGATCTGTGGATAAATAAATACCACGCCGACGGATTGAGAGTCGACGCGGTCGCTTCAATGCTTTATCTCGATTACGGCAGGAGCGAAGGACAGTGGGTCAGAAACGAAAAAGGCGGCAGAGAAAATCTTGAGGCGGTAGCTTTTCTGAGAAAACTTAATAAATACATATTCAAAGAATATCCGGGCACCATGATGATCGCGGAGGAATCGACCGCCTGGCCTCTTGTCACAAAGCCTGTTGACGTCGGCGGTCTCGGATTTAATTTCAAATGGAATATGGGCTGGATGAACGATATACTGAAATATTTCAGCCTCGACTCTTATTTCAGAAAATACAACCACGATTTGATAACGTTCTCGTTTATGTACGCATTTTCGGAAAACTTCGTCCTTCCGATTTCGCACGACGAGGTAGTGCACGGCAAAAAATCTCTTATTGACAAAATGCCCGGCACTTACGAGCAGAAATTCGACTCGATGAGAGCTTTCCTCGGCTATATGTACGCTCATCCCGGCAAAAAACTTCTTTTCATGGGTCAGGAGTTCGGACAGTTTATAGAATGGGACGAGAAAAAACAGCTCGACTGGTTCCTTTTGAAATATCCGGCGCACGCTTCGCTTCAAAAATACGTGGCGGCATTGAACAGATTTTATCTTGACCACCCGGAAATGTGGGAAATCGATTATTCATGGGAAGGATTCCACTGGATAATTCCGGACGACTGCGACAACTCGGTAATAGCCTTTACAAGATCCGATGAAAACGGAGACACAATAGTAGTCGTATGCAATTTCACTCCGGTAGACAGGGAAAGCTATAAAGCCGGAATGCCCGAAAAAGGAACTTACGATGTTGTTTTCTGTTCCGACGACAAGGAATACGGTGGCAGAGGAACTTACAAAAAACGCGTCTACAAGACTAAAAACGAGCCTATGCACTCAATGGAGCAGTCCGCGGAGCTTAAACTTCCCGGGCTTACCACGATTTATCTCAAAAAAAGAAAAGAAAAAGACGACAAAACAAAAAAATAATTTATATCAAACAATATTAATATTTCAGAAAGGAACAAATTATGTCTCGCAAACAAGAGTGTATTGCCATGCTTCTCGCCGGCGGCCAGGGTTCAAGACTGGGCATACTGACGAAAAATATGGCAAAGCCGGCAGTGCCTTACGGCGGAAAGTACAGGATTATAGATTTTCCTTTGTCCAACTGCATAAACTCGGGTATCACGACGGTCGGCGTTTTGACTCAATATCAGCCGCTCGTTCTGAACGACTATATCGGCAACGGTTCCGCATGGGATCTTGACAGGGAAAACGGCGGTGTTCATGTGCTTTCTCCTTATCAGCAGATAAAGGGAACCGACTGGTACAGAGGAACGGCAAACTCCATATATCAGAACATCAATTTCATCGACAGGTACGACCCGGAATACGTAGCCGTCCTTTCGGGCGACCACATCTATAAAATGAATTATTCTAAAATGCTTGATTTCCACAAGGAGAAAGGCTCTGCCGTAACTATAGCCATGCTTGAAGTGCCGTGGGAAGAAGCTTCAAGATTCGGTCTTATGTTCACCGACGATGAAGGCAAAATCACGGCATTTGAGGAAAAACCGAAAAACCCCAAATCAAACAAGGCTTCTATGGGCGTTTACATGTTCACATGGAAAAAGCTCAGAGAATACCTCATCAAAGACGAAAACAATCCCAACTCTTCAAACGATTTCGGAAAAGACGTAATACCTGCTATGCATGCGGCAGGCGAAAAAATGTACGCCTATAAATTTGACGGCTACTGGAAAGACGTCGGAACGAGAGGATCCCTGTGGGAGGCGAACTTAGACCTGCTCATACCGTCGTCAGGCCTCGACCTCGATGATCCGAACTGGAAAATTTATTCAAACAATCCCGCCATTCCGCCCGCTTATATTTCGTCCGAAGGAAAAGTATCAAATTCAATAATTGCCGGCGGATGCGATATTGGCGGAGAGACTGATTATTCTGTAATATTCTCAAACTGCGTCATAGAGCCCGGCGCTCAGATTAAATATTCAATCATAATGCCCGGAGCCGTCGTAAAATCTGGCGCTAAGGTGTTTTATTCCATGGTCGGTGAAAACGCGGTAATTGAATCGGGCGCCGTAGTGGGAAAAGATCCTCAGGAATGTGAAAAATGGGGCGTTACAACTGTGGGTCCTGAACTTACAATAGGCAAAAACGCCGTAATCGGCGAAGACCTTATGGTTGAAGAAGACGTAAAGGACGGTGAAAAATTATGATTTCAAGAAGCTGTCTCGGAATTATTTTTTCCGATAGCTATTCAAACGCCATGCCGGAGCTGACATCGCTCAGAACAATGGGCTCGGTACCGTTCGGCGGCAGATACAGATTTATAGATTTCTCTCTTTCAAACCTTGTAAACGCCGGAATATCGAAAGTCGGCGTAATAACAAAATCAAATTACCGCTCTCTTATGGATCACCTCGGGACAGGCAGACCGTGGGATCTTTCGAGAAAAAACGACGGTCTTTTCTTCCTTCCTCCGTTCAATTCCACTCTCGGCACATACAACGGAAAATTAGAGGCGCTGATTTTAGTCTCTGATTTCATCAACATGTCGAAAGAAGAATACGTTATAATCTTAGACTCTAATATCATCGGCAATATTGATTTTTCGGAGATAATAGATTATCACAGAGAAAAAGGAGCCGACATAACTCACGCGTACCTTGAGGGAAATTACCCCGAAGGGGACATTCCGCACTTTGAAATAAACGGCGACGGAAGAATTACTAAGATTACAATGCCCGGAATAGTTTACGAAGGATCAGGAAAATACGGCGTTTCAATTACATGTATGAAGAGGACTTTCCTGCAGAGGATTCTCAACACGGCGAAAAGCGAAAACTACACGGATTTCAACAGAGATATCTTGCTTAAAGACGTTGACAAATTCAAAATATACGGCTACAAGATAAATAATTTCTGCACCGTAATAGATTCAATGGGAAAATATTACGACTCAAGCATGGATCTTCTTTCGTCCGACAAGAGAAAATCGCTGTTTGATTCCGACAGACCGATATATACAAAAATCTACGACGATATGCCGTCTACGTACGGAATAAATTCGTCTGTCACAAATTCGCTTATCGCCGACGGCTGCAAAATAGAAGGAGAAGTTAAAAACTCTATACTTTTCAGAGGCGTCAGAGTGGCGAAAGGCGCGAAGGTCACAAACTCCATAATAATGCACGGCAGCTACATATCAGAAGGGTCGAGCGCAAACGCCGTTATTATGGATAAATATTCGGTAATTTTGCCGCATAAGAATATATCCGGCGACAAGACATTCCCGATTTACATCGGCAAAAAACTCGTAGTCTGATTTCAGCGTCATTGTTTCAAATCAACGCATATTTCAAAACTTAATTATTTTCCGGCAAGAGCAAAAAATCCTTGATTTATCAAAATCATTGTGATATTATATTAGTCTGTAAATATATCTCAGGGGGAGGTGCAGTCCGATGCCAAATATTAAATCCGCAAAAAAGCGTGTTCTTGTAAACGAGAAAAAGCGTGCCATCAACAAAGCCGCCAATTCCGCACTCAAGACGGCAATTAAAAAAGCTGACGCAGCTATTGAAGACAACTCGGAAAACAAAGCTGAAGCAGTTAAAGCAGCTATAAAGAAGATCGATCAGGCTCAGGCCAAGGGACTTCTTCACAAAAACAACGCCGCTCACAAAAAATCAGCTCTTGCTATTAAACTCAACAAATCAAACGCTTAATTTTTCAGAAAAAAGGAACGATCAGATATGAAAAAGTTTTGCAAAGCGCTCGCCATTATCGCTGTTATTGCAGGCGCGGTTGCCGCTTGTTATTACGCGTGCAAGAAATACTTTGAGAAAAAAGCCGCTGAAGGCAACACAGAACAGAACTACGTTTCATGCTCCTGCGAGACAGAGGATTTCAAGCAGCAGACAGTCGCTTAATGTTCTTTGAGTTTTTACCTGCAAAGGTTTATCTTTAAAGAAATTTAGGGCAAGATTTAAATAATTAACCTGAGCTGATATTATCGGCTTAGGTTTTATTTATGTTTTATTATTAATATACCCTGTTTTTGTCGGAAATACCATGTCGCGTGGTTTTTCAAAAAATTTACCGCCTGACAAAGCAAATAACAACATTAAGCCGGACATTTACTTTACCGTGAAGGACAACATTTTTCGCCGCACAAAAATAACCGACTGATATGTATGACGAAGAGAACAAAGCCGAATTGTACAATAAATCTTTGCCGCTGCTTCAAAAAACGCCTCCGATCATTTAGTACAATAGCCTCCTGCTTGCAATACCGCAAAAATGAAAACTGAAATTTGTCGGCTTATGCCATGCAAAAAAACTCCGGCTTTTTCTGTGATAAATAAACCGAAAATACACCGTGCAATAAAATAAAAAGCGTGATGAATGAAGCGGAAACGCCGATTTTCATCATCGGAAGTAATTGCCTTTGTTTTGCCATACAAAAAACCGCCGGCCTTAGCCGACGGCTGTTATCTTGTTTTTTAACTTGCGCTCTGCTGAGATTCGAGATTTCTCTTTATAAGTCTCATCGAAGAATTTACTATTCTCGAGCAGAGATAACTGTTTCTTTTTATATCGTCGCTTGAATATTTCTTCTCGAAATTTTCGGTCCATTCGGAATAATCACTCTCGGAAAGTTTGGACTGAATTGTCTCATACCAAGCGGGATGCTTGTGTCCGCCTACATAGTACATTACGTGATAGCCGAACTGAGTCTGAATAATTCCGGTATCTCCTACGGGTCTCTGACCGTTGTCGGTAGCCGTTCCGGCATATGCGCCCTTGCTGAATACCCAATCTTCAAAAGTTGAGACATAAGTTCCGTCGTCTTTCATGTCGGAGATGAGGCCGCCGCCTGCCGTAGTTTCCTCTGATGAAGAGGTCGTGGTAGAACTTGATTTTACAGAACCCTTGTCGTCCGAATATTTATCGGCAAGCTCTGCAAAATAATCTTCGTCGTACGCCGAACCCTCTTCTTCAACGTGTGACTCGTATTCATCGTAAATCGACTGAGCCTCGCTGCTCGCTTTCTCCTGAAGTTTGGGATTTACTGTCGTCTCTTCATCTGTCGCAGATTCGGAAGCGCTGCTGTCCTCGCCCAAAACAGCCTCTGAAGCTGTCTCGACGCTTACAGACGAAGAAGATGATGACGATTCCGACTCGTCCTCCGTTGTGGATCTCAGTATATGTCTTACAGAAGCGGGAATTGTTTTATCGGCATAAGGAGTCTTTACAATAAAGAGAATATACGAAATGCCCTTGCTGTTTTGATATGTCGCAATATCGCCTGTCTTGCGGACATAAGACGATTTGTTTGAATTGTCCTTGGGGTTTGATTTTTCAAATACCCAGTTTGCAGCGTCTTCCGAAACATTTGACTCTACAACGCTCTTGCTTGTTTTTTCAAGAAGAGACGCGCCGTCCTGACTGAAAGTTTTGTACTCGTCGGAGCCTTTTTCAAGTGAATTTAAAATCTCCTTCTTGAATGCTTCTTCTGTGCTGCCGGCAGCCTTGACGTCAGATACAAATTTTTCGGCCTCTGTTTTAGACTGAGCCTTCTGCTCGTCTGTCAAAGTCGATGTGCTGTCAGACGAAGATGAAGAGCTGTCAGCTGACGTGTCGAAGTAGAACATACGAAGATCCGCGACGTCATAAGCGGTCGTGTCCTTGTTGTACTCAGCCATAACCTTCGATTCTGGTACGGCGTCCTTAAGTTCCTGCTGTTTTACGGTCTTGAATCTCTCGGCGTATTTCTGTTCTGTGAGAACCTGAGTGAAAATCTTCTCGTTTACGCCGTCGCCGTAAAGCTTTGAAAGATATCTTGAAACGGAGTAGTTGCCTGCGTATGACTTTATCTGATCGAGAGACGACTGTATATCTTCCTCGTCTTCAGATGTAAGCTTAACGCCCTCTTTTACCGCCTCTTTGTAATATCTCTTTGTCTCCGCCATCTCGTTTATCGCGAGATCAAGCAAATGATCTGACCAGTAAACCTGATTGCCGCCCTCTGAAGACGTCTCCTCCTCCGTCTTGTTCGTTCCGAGAAGAGCAGAAAGGTAGTTTCCGCTTCCGGAAGACGGATTTGAAACCTGTTCATCGGGCATTTTCGTGTAATCAAATCCGAAAAGAGAGAGACCTGTTCCCTCGCCGTAGTTTGAATCCATCTGCTGCGCCTGATTGTAATAGTAGTTGTATTCCATCATGTAGTAGCATTTGAGTTCGCCGTATTTATACGACTCGCCGTCTATCTTGACAGGATAGAAGAAGTTTTGAACTGCTCCAGCCCACAAAAGGATTCCGAAAAGGATGCAAAGGCAAAGAATGACAGCTACGATAGCCTTGATTACTTTTGCAGCCGAATGTTTTTTCTTAGTTCCGCTTTTTTCTGCCATAACCAAAAAGACCTCTCAGTAAAAAATTAAATTTGTTTTACCGATGCGCCGAAAATTCAAAGCGCAATAAAATCATCTGCCGAAAGACAAAAACCTTTAAACAGACGTCAACTAATATATTTTAATACAAAAAATATATATTTACAAGTACCAATTTTATTTTTGTAAAATAATAATTTCGGTCCGGATAATTTTTTTGAATATCCGGACCCAAAACGTTGTATTTATGAATTGCTGCTGCTCTTTGTTAAAATCTTGTTTGCGTAATCAACAGCCTTTTCGATTGCGTCGTTGTCAACTGTAATCTTATTCTGATAAGACTCGGTGAAATCAGACTGCCAGTCCTCGTAATCGTTTTGAATCATGGCGTCGGATATAGTCTGTTTCCACGCGTTCATAGATGAAAGGCTCTCGACGTAAATTACATAAGCTCCCGACGACGTGTCAATTACTGTGCAGTCGCCTTCTTTTCTGCCGCTTTCCGCAAGCCAGCTTCTGACGCTGTAATCAATATCGGACGTCGATTTTGACACTTTTTCCATTGTATTTGTCGTGACGTTTGAAGCGCTGAATTTCTTTACGGCGGCGTCAAATTTCGATTCGTCCGCTTTTGAACCGGAAATTGATTTTATATATTCGCTGTAAATTTCTTCCGCGGTATTCTGAGCCTTGTTCAGAAGCTCGTCTTCCGACAATATTTTAGACTGTTCCGGAGATACAAATACGTATTTTATTGTGGCGGGCTTTGAATCGTCCCTTGACGGAGTATTGTTCACATACACTAGATATGTTCCGCCGTTTACGTCAAACGCTTTCATGCTGCCGGCTTTGGTCGTATATTTTCCGTCGCTCTGCGCGAATAGCCATTTAGTAATCTGTTCTGAAAATTCCGTGTTCAACGTGTCATAAGTATATCCGGAGAGGTTTTTCGCGGTGCTTTCGCCTTTAGTCACGGAATTGCACGCCTGGACAAATGAAGTTCCGCCTTTGACAGCCGTCTGAATTGCCTGAGACTGTTTTTCGGCATTGTCGCCCGAAAGCGAAACGTAATACGCGTCTGAAAGATCGTATTTAGTCGTGTCTTTATTGTATTCTTTCGTTATCTTGTCGTCGTTTTTGCCGTTTTCGTAAGACGCGCGCAGATCGTCATAAATTTTTGTCTGATACAAATTCGCGAGCTCCTGTTTTTCAACGAATGCGTAATACATATCGAGAGTGGCGGATTTTCCGTAAATGTCGGCTATGACATCCTCGGCCGGCTTTGACTGGCTCTCCGCCTCTTTGGAAAGGTTCTCCTTCATCTGCGTCATTTCCTCAAGAGCTTCGCCGCTCAGTTCGAGCTTGTCGGCAACCGCGTTTTTGTAGCAGGCGTTGTTAAATTCAAGCTGCTGAATAATATTTTTCTTCAGGTCGTCGTCAGACACGCTTTGACCGTAGTAAGAATACTGCTGCTTATAGTATGTAAAATACTGTACAAATTCGTACGCCGACGAGTCTACGCCGTCTACGGAAAGGACTGTATCGGACAAATCTGTTTTGCTGCGCTGGAAAATAAGAGCGCCGATTACAACTATCAATGCAAGAAGGATAACAAAAACAGAGGCTATAAGTCCTTTTTTTGCTTTCTTTTTCGGCTTGCCTTTATCAGACTTTTCAGAATTATCAGATTTGCTTTCATCCGTTACGGCTTCATTTCCCTTTTCGGAGCCGTCCGATAAATCTTTCACGCCGTCTTCATCTTTGCCGCCGTCTTCTTTTAATTCTTCTTCATTCCCGCCGTCCGCGCTTTTTTCACTTTCGGACGAAGACATAAACTGCTCATATGTCATTGACGACATATCCGCTGTCTCTTCGCCATCTTGAGCTTTCTCCTGAACTTTGCTGCCTTCATCTGCGCCGCCGACTGCGGTGTTTTCGTTTTCATCGTTGTTTTCCGGCGACATATTTTCATTCTCGGAATTTAATTTTTCGTCGTCCATTTTGTTCCTCCTGAAATTTAGGCGGTCAAAGACCGCAGTCCCGAAAGGACTGTTTTTGTTTCTGAAATTTTATTATATAATATATTTTGAATTATTTCAATATAATTAAAAACGAGATTAATTTATCCGGTCGTATTCGTTTAAAATTATTCCGTTTTTAGAACATGTTTTAATCTTCTCGTAAAGTTTTTCGGTTGCCTCGGCGTCCGCCTGCGCCCGGTGATGAACTTTTGTCTCGATGCCGAGCACGTCAGTCAGATGACAAAGACTTCTCGACGAAAATTTAAAAAGGTCCTTGTGCTGTCTGAGATATTTCAAAGTGTCAAACACCGATGAATTGAAATAAAGGCTTGTTCTGTAAGCGTTGTAGCCGATTATAGGGCAGTCGAACGACACGATATTGTGACCTATCAGGATTTTGTCACCGATAAAATCCCTGAATTTTTCGAGCGTTTCCTTTAAGTCTCCGCCGTATTTTTCTATTTCCTCCGTAGTAATGCCGGTAAGAGCCGTTATCTCGGCAGGAACGGGGTTCAGATTATTGATTAGTTCAGAAAAATAACCGACTTCACTGCCGTTTTCCACCTTTACCGCGCCTATTTCGAGTATCTGCGAATTTCTCCTGAGACCTGTAGTTTCTATATCGAAGGAAACATAGCTGTCAAAGCATGGCTCGTCTATTTCGGTAATGTCAAAAGAATTTTGGCCGTTCATTTCCTTCGCACCTTCTTTTTCAAATTCAGATAAAAATTTCGCTGTTCAGTTTCTTTTTTAAAATCATCTGAACGGATTCGTATTGTCCTCTTTTTATGCCGAGTATTTTGTCAAGCTCGTCGGCAGGCTTTGATTTCATTGATTTTCCGCCGTGGGTGAAAAGATAATCTGCCGAATTGATATTGTCTTTTTCCGTCTCCGCGAATTTCTTCATCGGAAGGCTGACCTTTCCCGCCCATATCGGAGAACACAAGATGAAACGGTCATACTCCTTAATATCTTTTTCATAAGGCATTAATATCATCTCTCTGCCCAATACGGTCATTTTTCCGGCTTTCATAAACCCCTGAGGGCCGAACACGTCTTCTATAGTGTCAATCTGAAGGAAGTCGGCGCCGATTTCTTCCGCCTTTTCAAGCGCGGCTTTTTCGGTATTTCCCGACCTCGAATAATATACTACAAGCGTTTTCATTTAAACTCAACTCTTCTGTGTTTTTTATTAATATTATTATTTCTGTTTTTGCGTACCCGCTTCAATTACTTTAAGATTATAATTTATAACCCGCCGTTCAGCAACGTTTGCGCTTTCAATATGTTTGCTTTTAGATCGGCGATATTGTATTATTATTATAACGCCGCAGCTTGAATTATATCAAAAAAAATAAAATTATCAACACGGTAAATATAAAGTTATGGAAATATTTGAACAAAGAATAATTTCTCCGTCGGACGTCTTTTTTATTAAAGACTGTGAAAAATACTGCGCCGGGTGCGAAAAATACAACAAAACATGGTCCTGCCCGCCTGCCGCGGACGTATCGGACGGAAAAATATTGACAGACTACAAAAAAGCTCTTCTTTTTTCTGTGAAATCATACAAAAACGATTTTAAAAAAACTTGGGCGGACGCGAGAGAGCTTACTCTTGAACTCAGAAGCGAATATATGAAAAAATATAAAAGCGTCTTGGCTGTAGGATGCTCGGGCTGCACGGTATGCGAAAAATGCTCATATCCGGAAAAGGAATGTCTGTTCCCCGAAAAAATGCTGAGACCTATGGAATCTTACTCCGTCGACGTATTTAAGACGGCTGAAAAAGCAGGGTTGACAACATCATCCCGGGACGGAAATTACATATTTTTCGCGTCAATTTTCTTCGGCTGAGAAAACTTCACTAAACAATATTTAAATGTTCATATTTCCCGCTCACGGCGTGTTAAAGGTGAAAAACAAATGCTTACTTACAATTTGGAAAAAGCGGACGGTCCGAAATATTTAGCTCTGTATAATTTCATAAAATCCGATATTCTCTCGGGCAAAATAGCGAAAGGCGAAAAACTTCCGTCAAGACGGCTGCTCGCGGATCATCTTCAGATAAGCGTGGTGACGGTCGAAAACGCTTACAAAATACTTACGGACGAGGGCTATGTGATATCAAAGGCGAGAAGCGGATTTTACGTGATGAACGACAGTCTTTCAATGAGTCCGAAAAAATCCGACATCTATGAAAATTATCAGAACTTCGAATCGTCGGACGAAAGTTCCGAGTCCGGTTTCCCCGTGCCGTCATATGTAAAAACAGCAAGAAAAATACTTTCGGAATCGCCGGAGGCTCTGTCTGCGGTGCCGACAAACAAAGGCGCATCGGCTCTGAGAAAAGCGATTTCCGGATACCTTGAAAGATACAGGGGAATGAAAACAAATCCCGACAACATAATAATCGGCGCAGGAGCGGAATACCTTTATCAGATATTTGTGGATATTCTCGGGAACGACAAGGTCTACGCCGTCGAAAAGCCGTGCTACAAAAAAATAAAGGGAATATACGCCGTAAACGGATGCGGTATTCAGGAGCTTGAAATGGACGGCAGAGGAATTTCGCAGCAGTCTCTTGACATGACTACGGCCGATATTCTCCACGTCACGCCTTACCATGACATAAACGGAATAAACGCCGACGCGGGCAAGAAAATGGCCTATCTCGTCTGGGCGAAAAAAAACGGCGGAATAATAATAGAAGATGATTATTCGTCGGAATTTTCCGTAGGTCTCAAGCCTACCGAAACTTTGTACTCAATGGACGTCGATTCAATGGTAATATACGAAAACACATTCACAAAATCGCTTTCCCGTTCAATAAGAATAGCTTACGCCGTATTGCCCGACAGTTTGATGAATGTCTATGAAAACAAGCTCGGATTTTTGACTTGTCCCGTTCCCGTATTTGACCAATATGTTCTGGCAAGATTTATAGACGAGGGAAAATTTGAAAATCATCTGAACAGAACGAGAAGACTGTTGAAATACAAGCAGTAAAAAAATATCGGCGGCGGAAATCAATCTCCGCCGTCAAATTTTTTATCGCGATGATTTTAATTCCATACTATTGTCATTGTAAGTCCGAGACGCTGATAATTCAGTCCTTCGACAAAATGCGCGTCGAGTATGGCCTTTTCAAGAGCATCGGCCTGTTTTTCGTCAGTCATAAAGAAAGACGCGTGCATTGTGAGCTCATCAGGCGACGCCATATCGAAAAGCTTGAATCCGGTCAGCCACCAGTGTTTTTCCGGTCCTCTCGTCATGTACAGCTGACCGTCTCTGTAAAGGGCGAACGACAGCATTATAGTCTGATCGTCCGGCACGGCTTCGTAATAAGCGGTGTCCAAATCCGGTTTTTTCCAATAAGTGCCTATTTCGCCGCCCGTTGTAATGCCGTATCTGCCTTTCCAGAGCTGTATTCTCCAATCCATATTGTTGTAATTGAAGAAAAACCTGATAGTGTCGTAATACATGCCCATCGTCGCGGCGCTTGCGTCATAGAAATTTGTGTAGCCGAAAAGCCTCTGCCACGACTGTGAATCGGAATAGAAAATATTCTGATTTTTATCGTATCTGAAGCCGAGAGCGAGAATCAGTTTTCCTATTCTGTACGACTCTCCCGTAAGACCCGAAAGCGAATTGTCGTCGGATACAGTTCCGTCCGTAACGACATTGAAAAAACCGTGCTGCGGCGCCGTCGTCGATTCGTCCTCGTATGAATAAGTCTCCGCCGCATCGAGGAACTGCTTTATATATTCATCGTCCTCCGAAAGCGTTTTTTTCTGTCCGCCTGACGGCGTCTCGGTCGTAGTGGTTTTCGTGCTTGACGCCTGATTTGCGATTGTCGTCGAATATGACGGAATTACGGTCTGAACAGCCTTGTCGGACACGTCGCCGTATGAAACTTTTGATTTTCCGTGACCCACCGCGAGCATAACAATCAGCGCCGCAACGGCAACCGATGTGACTACGACAAGTATAACTGTGGAATTTCTTTTTCGCATAAAATATTCAACCCTGAGAATAAATCTTTTTACAGTCTGTTTTTATTATCAACACGAACTATATTTTTATTCATATTAATTATATCATATGTAAAAATTTTTTCAATGAAAATCGAAAAATATTTTACCGAAACGACAAAACCCCCATTAAAAAGCCGGGCATAACCCGGCGGAAATATCAAAAGATGTCAAATAAGAAAATTTATTTAATGTATTCTCTTACCCTAAGTTTAATACCGTTGTCGCCGCAAAGCTCCCTGCATTTTTCAACTTCATCTTTTCCTATTGAATCGACGACGGACATTTTTACCTCTGGAATGTATTTTTCGGCTTCTTTCGTAAATTTTATCATAGCGTCAAACGATTTTTTGCCGAATTTGGGATGGCATACGGCGCAGTATTTTTCCGCGTCCGAAGCGTTTAAAGAAACCGACACCTTGTCAATAAGACCTTTCATTCTCTTCGCGGAGTCGTCGGTATTGTTTATCAGGTCCGAAAGCCCGTTTGTATTAAGCCTTATCTTTACATCGGGATGTGTTTTTTTGATGTATTCGGCGGTTTTCAGCAGATTTTCAAGCGCACAGGTCGGCTCACCGAATCCGCAGAATACGACTTCCTTTTTTGAGCCGAAATCAAATTTGTCTATCGCCTCTTTTATCTCGTCAAAAGACGGCGTATGATCGAGCCACAGAGAACCCTGTTCGCCGAGACCGGACTCGTTTTTTCTTATGCAGAAATCGCACGCGCACGGGCACTGATTTGTAATGTTGAGATAAATCTTATCTCCGTAATCATAGACAATATTTTCCATATCGACAAAACCTCTTTGATTTGATAAAAATTCAATCCGGCTGAAAACAGATTTCCCGACCGGAAACATCGGATAAAATATTTCTGATGTTTTAGATAAAGCAAAAAAAAACTTTACTTGAATTTGAGCATTTTCTTTTTTATGCCGCCCTTATCCAGAGCCGCGGCGACCGCATAATACACGGCGGCGCCCGCCACGTCCTGAACTACGGTGAACGGAGCCGATGTCAGTGCCGACGCCCATGAATAGAGCACGCCCTCCGCAGCATAGTAGCCGACTACCGATACTATAAGCGCGAACACCGGCGCAATATAATTTCGCCTGCAAAGCATTTTCTGCTTTTTAGACGTAAAAAATACGCACATAAGAGCCTTGATTACAAAAGTCCAAGGCGCCCACGCGGCCGAACCCGAGAATATATCCGACAACATCCCTCCGACAGCTCCCGACGCCATCGCGAACGGAAGCGGCAGAACAGACGCCGAAAGAAAAATTACAGCGTCTCCCAGATGAATGTACCCGCCGTTTGAACCTATGGGAATTTTCGGGAAAAACGTGACCGCACATGTGAGAGCTGCGAACATAGCGGCATATACGAGATAGAAAAGAGCTTTTTTGTCGTTGTTTTTCTCCGGAACAGAATCGTTTGATTCTTTCTTTTTCTCTTCTTCTTTCATGGAAACGACATTATTTTCCAAAGTCTCCGTATCTTTCAATTTTTTTCATTCCTCTCATATATTTCGCCCGGGTTTATTAAGAATTATAGTATTGTTCTGGTATGTATTCAATAGCCAGAATTTGATTTTTTTATATGACCAGATTAATTTTTCGACGTTTTTATTATTTTATATTTGAGTTCAAGTTTCAAGCAGATTTTAAAAAAAAAATTTTAGTATATTTTAATAATCAATAAAATACGCAGAGGCGGCAATATTTTGACTAAAAAGATAATTTCCATATTTGTCTCGCTTATTCTTATCGCTATCATATTTTCGTCATGCGGAAAGGATGAAGTCAGGACTGTTTTGACAACAGCCGAGGAGACGACCGAGCAGCAGTCTTTGGAGGAATCGACGATAGACATCGATATAACAAAGCTTTTGAATGTTGATGACACATGGCAGGATAAATACGCCCTTTCATACAGCTATTACGATTCTTCTTCAGGCGAGTCGACTATAGCCGAGGGCAAAATAGGAGATTATTACCAGTCAATGGATTATTCGTCCGGGACTATCGTTTATCTGACGCAGGAAAACGGATATATGATAGAGTACATGCTCAACCATTCGACAAAAACAGGAACGGCAGCCGTAGTCACAGACTCCGACGTCTCTTCTTCGTCGTCGGGATTTGTCATGCTTTCAACGGTAGACCCTCTTTTTCCGCAGTACAAAAATGTCGTCGAAGTTGGAACAGACTACGTCTGCAAAAGACCTGCCGTAAGATACAGACAGACGCAGTCCGATTCATCGGGAAAAGCCGACAAGATAGCGTATGTATGGGTAGACAGCCAATACGGTTTTGCGTCCAAATGCGAACTTTACGATGCCGAAAGCCGGAAACTTCTGATGAGGTGGGAGCTTAAATCGTTCACCCGCAACGTGAAAGAGAACAGCGTAAAAATAGATCTTTCAAAATACAAGATAACAGACGAAACAGAGTCGTCTACGGCAGAATAATTATGGAAAAAAGAAGGCCTGAAATTTTAGCGCCGGCCGGTAATCCCGAAAAACTTGAAGCCGCGGTCAGATCTGGCTGTGACGGGGTTTATCTCGGTCTGAAAGAATTGAGCGCGAGAAGCTACGCGGGAAATTTTTCAACAGACGAATTGAGAGAAGCCGTAAAATACTGCCGTGCAAGAAACGTTAAAACTTACCTCGCGATGAATACTCTCGTCACGGACGATGAGCTTCCTCATACCGTGCAGCTGATTAAAGAAGCGGCGAAAACAGGTATTGACGCCGTTATAGTTCAGGATCTCGGCATATTGAAAATTTGGCGCGAAGTCTGCCCCGACGTAAAACTGAACGCCTCAACTCAGATGACCGTAACTGACATTTCAGGCGAAAAAGCGGCCGCAAAGCTGGGGATTACAAGGGTTGTTCTGCCTCGCGAACTTTCCGAAAAAGAAATAGAAATAATGAACGCCGGAATAGTTGATACCGAGGTTTTTATTCACGGCGCGCTCTGCGTATCAGTTTCGGGCACATGCCTTTTGTCGTCTTTTATCGGCGCGAGAAGCGGAAACAGGGGAAAATGCGCTCAGCCGTGCAGGCTCGATTCAGTCTGCAAAGGAAGGCATTACGCTCTGTCGCTTAAAGATATGTCGCTCATAGAAAAACTGCCGGAGCTTGAAAAAGCCGGAGTTTCCTCGCTTAAAATCGAGGGAAGAATGAAAAGACCGGAGTATGTGTCCGAGGCTGTTTCCGATTCGGTAAAATCGTTAAACGGTGAAAATTTTGAAACGGAAACTTTAAAAAACGTATTTTCAAGACAGGGATTTACTGACGGGTATTTCACAGGGAAAAGAAATATTTCAATGTTCGGTCACAGGTCAAAAGACGACGTTGAAAACTCCGGAAGCGAATTCGGAAAAATTCACGAAAACTACAGAAGAGAAAGACAGTCCGTAAAAATTTCGTTCTTCCTTTCCGAAGAGGAAAAAAACGGAGAAAAATTTGCCGTTCTAACGGCGTCGGACGGGAAAAACACCGTTTCGGCGGAAGAAAAATGCGGCGTAAACGAATACGGGAAAAATTTAATTTCCTCAAAACTCAATAAGACCGGCGGAACGATTTATATTCCGGAAAATATAGTATGCCCCGAAAAAATAAGGATTTCGCCCGGTCAAATTTCAGATTTGAGAAGAAAAGTCCTCGACAGCCTGACAGAAAAAAGGGAAAAGATACCAGACAGAAAAATCAACGATTTCAATCTTGTCTTAAATTCTGCGTGCAGAAAAAACATAGATGATATTAGGCTGAGGTTTGAAAAAACCGAACAGATTTTCGACCGAAGCGAAAAAATCATTCTGCCGATTGACGAGATAATATCAAATCCGCATATATCTGAAAAATACTTCGTGTCCGCCGAGCTTCCGTTTGTAACTTTCCCTTCCGACGAGGAAAATTTAAAAGTCAAACTTGAAAAGTTGAAGTCTGCCGGAATAACGGACGTATACGCCGACAATATTTCAAACGCCTATCTTGCCGCCGAAAAAGGTTTTAAAGTCCACGGCGGGCACGGTTTGAACGTTTTAAATTCGGTCGCCGCGTCGGAATACGGGAAATTGGGAATTGACGATCTGACTTCATCGGTCGAGCTGAATTTTGAAAAATTCAAAATGATGAGAAGCAGGTGCGATATTCCTCTCGGAATTATTTGCTACGGTCACATTCCGCTGATGACATTCCGCAGCTGTCCCGCAAGGACGGAAAAAGGCTGCTCAGGGTGTACCGGTCTTTCCGATTTGAACGACAGGACAGGCAGGATTTTTAAAATAATTTGCAGAAATAAAAAATTTTCCCAGCTTTTAAATTCAGAGCCTCTTTTCGTCGAAAAAGATAAACTGCCGCCGTCCGATTTTCAAACTCTTTATTTCACTTACGAGACAAAAGAAGAATGCGAGCATATTTACGATTTGTTTATCAAAGGAAAAACCATTGAAGGCAAAAAGACGAGAGGTCTGTATTACCGCGAACTTTTATAAAAAATGAAATATCTTTCAATGAACGAATACTGCCGAGAAAAATTCGGCGTAAAGCTTTACAGACTTTCTGTTGACGGCGGTTTCACATGTCCCAACAGGGATGGGACAAAAGGCGCAGGCGGCTGTATTTTCTGCACGGGCTCGGGTGAGTTCTGCTCCGAAGGAGAAACCGTATCGTCTCAGCTCGAAAAGGCGAAAAAGCTCGTCGAAAAAAAGAACAAAGGCGGAAAATATATATCATATTTCGGCTCGTTTACTAATACTTACGCGCCTGTTCCGTATCTCAAAAAACTATTTTATGACGCGATAAAACCTGACGATATTCTCGTTTTATCTGTCGCGACAAGACCTGACTGTCTGCCGGATGAAACGATTTCGCTTTTATCCGAAATAAATAAAATAAAACCTGTCTGGGTCGAACTCGGTCTTCAGACAAGCTCTGACGATACCGCCGAAAAAATAAACAGACGTTATAAAACAAGCGAATATTCGGACGCGGTAACAAAACTTAAAGACAACGGCATTTACGTCATAACGCATTTGATTTTCGGTCTGCCCGGAGAAAACCGCGGCGATATGATGAGATCAGTCAAATTCGCCGTCAATTCGGGAACAGACGGAATAAAAATTCACTGCCTTTATGTATCAGAAAACACTGAACTCGCGAAAATGTACGAAAGAAACGAATACAGGTGTCTCGGCGAGGACGAATATATTTCTCTTGTAATCAACGCGCTTAAACTTATTCCGCCCGATGTGGCGATTCACAGACTGACGGGCGACGGCGACAAGAGAACTTTAATCGCTCCGGAATGGACGAAGAATAAAAAAGAAGTTCTGAACAGAATGAAAAAAGCAATCGGAGACGCTTAATACCATGAATAAAAAAAGATTTTTTTTAATTCCCGTCATAATATCGATTGCGCTTATATTTAACGCGATCGGATGCTCAGCGGCAGGAAGTTACAAGATTTCATATGTCTTATCGGACTCGTCTCTCGGCGTAAGAAACGATATGGTGTCAAATCCGAATCCGCAATTTTACTCATCGGACGAAGAACTTGAATTAAAAGACCCCGTCTGCGCCGACCTGAGATTTTCTTTTTCCCGCTGGGAAGACGAAAACGGGAACGAAGTGAAAACAATACGAAAAAACTCCGAAGGCGCGATTACGCTGTATGCGAAATGGGAAAAGGCAAAAGTTAAAATAACTTACGATTTCGGCTCTGTAGATACGGCAAAAGCCAAAATCACAAATCCCAATCCGGAAAATATCGAATCCGGCGAAAGCCTGAATTTATCAGAACCGTCAATAGAAAGCGAAGGTTTTAAATTCGGAGGATGGTATCTTGACAAAAATTTTACCAAGGAGATAAAATCTCTTGATAACGTCACCGAGAATAAAACAGTCTATGCAAAAATAGACGAGGTGGTATATTCCGTTTACTACGAGCTGAACGCGTCCGACAGCGGAATAGATCCGATAAAAATAACAAATTACGAAAACAAATCATTCAGAAAGGCGTCCGAAAAATATACTCCGGCAGATCCGGTTCTTCTCGACGCAAATTACGCTTTCGGCGGATGGTACTTTGATTCGGATTTCACAGAAAAGGCGGAATCGATAGACGCGTACACCTGCAGAAACGTAACGCTCTACGCGAAAATTTACAAAATACTGACTTACAAACCGTCATGGGGCGACGCGTCCGTATCCGGCGGGGTTCAGGCGTCCGATGCGAGAATGATATTAAGATATTCCGCAAGGCTTGAAACAAAAATTTCAGAACTCGGTCTTAAACTTTCAGACGTAGATAACGACGGAAGGATAACTTCCAAGGACGCGCGTCTCGTCTTACGAATGTCGGCTCTTTTAATTACAGAAAGCGAATTGAAAGAAAAGTACGGTTTAAAAGACATAGAGATTGCAGACGGCAATGTGGTGTTTGTTTAATTTATGAATATTGTAAAAAATAAAATTTAACAGTTGAAAATAATCCGCAATTTATATATAATACGTTAGAAAGTATTTCAAACCCTATTTTGGGCAGTCTGGTTTATAACAAGGAGAAATAAAAATGGAAAAGATTTTACTTGAAACGTCGGCAAGACACGTTCATCTTTCTCAGTCGGATCTTGAGACGCTTTTCGGCAAAGGATTCGAGCTGTCTGTAAAAAAAATGCTGTCCCAGCCGGGTCAGTTTGCTTCAAATGAAAAAGTAGCCGTCATCGGTCCCAAGGGTCAGTTCCCGAAAGTATCTATTTTAGGACCTGTACGCAAGCAGACTCAGGTCGAGCTTTCCGCGACTGACGCGAGATCAATAGGCGTAACGGCTCCCATAAGAGAATCAGGCGACCTCGCAAATTCAGGAGCGTGCAAAATAGTAGGACCGGAAGGCGAAATCGAGATTTCAGAAGGCGTTATCGTAGCTAAAAGACATGTACACATGACGCCCGCCGACGCCGAAAATTACGGAGTAAAGGACGGTCAATCGGTATCCATTAAGGTTGATTCCGCCGAAAGAGGTCTTACATTCTCGGATGTCGTGGTAAGAGTAAGCGACAAATACAAGCTCGCCGTACATATCGACACGGACGAATCGAACGCGTGCGGCGCGGTTCCCGGAATGATGGTTGAACTCATCAAATAATATTTAAAAACTTTAATTAACAAAATAAGCGGGCAAAAATGATATGCACCTCCAAAAGTCAGCCACCTTAGGAGGTGCGTTTTTATGCGGAAAAAAAGAAAGTAAAAACAAAGTATATAGTGCCAAATTCAAAACTGAACTCATTTTTTCATAAGTTAATATTATTTGTCTAATGTTTTCTAATGTTTTGGTATTCACTTCAAAAAGTCCGCTTGTTATAAAAAAATACGGAGGCATTTTAAAAGCCTCCGCAAAATTTTTTATTTCAGCTTCCGAAATCGATATTTTTATTTATCGTGCTTGCGCCTCTCGGAAATTCTTTTTCGGTAAAGCCGAGCGTATACGCCGCCCTCTTCGGTATTTCAATGTTGTTTATCTGTTCGCCCTGCCCGATAAATTTATCGGAGCCGTAGACATAGCACGGAACGTTTACGCCGGAGTGAGATGTTTTGGTATATTTATACTCTCCGTCTTTCAGGGTTATTCCGCCCGTTTCATGGTCCGCCGTGATTATTACAAGCGTGTGGCCGTCCTTTTCCGCGAAATCGAGCGCCTCCGCAATAGCTTTGTCAAATTCCGCAAAAGCTTCGTCCATTCCCTCCGAGTTGTTGGAATGTGAATTTTTATCTATATGAGCGCCTTCAACCATAAGGAAAAATCCGTCATCGTCTTTGCTCAATACGTCTATAGCCTTTTCCGTCATCATCTCGAGATTTGGCGATTCGTTTCTCGCGTCAAGGTGCCAAAGCTCGTCGGGAAACTGAGCGTAAGTTTTTTCACCCAACGCAACGTTATTCATCTCGTCCGCAGTATCTATATATTCATAACCGGCTTTTTCCACCTGAGATTCTGTTGCGAGATCGTCCGCTGCGCCCCATATAAGGTCTATGTCGGATTCAAGTTCGGAGGCTATTATATCCTTTGTATTCTGCCTTTTAAACGCGTGAGCCGAAAAAGCCGCCGGCGTAGCTCCCGTTGTCTTGTCCGTCGTAACAACTCCGGTTGCCATTCCTCTGTCCCTGCAGATTTCCGTCAACGAAACAGGTCTCGAAAAAGTCTGAGCCGCGTCGAACATATAGACTCCGACAGCTCCGTTGTAAGTTCTGACTCCGCTTGAAAGAGCTGTTCCGCCCGCCGCCGAATCCGTAACTTTATTTGAAGCGGATCTCGTCCTCGACTGTCCCTTATATGGCAAAGAATCTATTGCCGTATCTGTAAGATTCAATTCCTTTTTCGCTTTTTCTATTGAATTGAATCCCATGCCGTCGCCTATCATAAATATGACGTTTGTTATATTGCCGTCGCCGTAATAATAAGACGCGTCCTTAGTTGTGTCGCTGTAATGTCCCGTAAATCCGAGAAGACTTGCGATAATATAATAAATCGCTATAAAAAATGAGGCCGCTGCTCTTCCCAAATGAACCATAAAAATAATAACCACCTTTCAAAAATTATCCTTACTGTTATAATATTACTATCATCGAGTTAAAAAATCTATACTTTTTTAAAAATTTATTGTTTAAAAAAGGGAAATATTTACAAATCTCACACTGAAAATTTCATATTTTTTTGATAAGCCGGCTTTTTTCAAGCGGCGCCGGATTGAATATATCATTAATCTCCAGCGTTTTCCTGATTGTCCGGGGTGTCGCCTCCCGGTTCCTGCTGAGCAGCTGTCGTCTGCTGAGTAGTCGCCTGTGTAGTTGTCTCGGTCGTCGTCTCGGTTGTCGACTCCGTTGTTGCCGCTGTCGTAGTCTCTGCAGTGGTTTCGGTCGCGGCCTCGGTAGTTTGCTCGGTGGTAATTTCTTTTGTAGTCTCCGGCTTTGTCGTAATTTTCATCTTCTGCGTCGTCGTGGTTATCGCGTCTGACGTCTCTACGCTTCCGCCTCCCGAAAAACCGCCTTTCACGGCGAAAACTATGGCTATTATGGCGGCCGCGATAATCAGAACGGACACGACGACTATAAGAGCCTTTACGCCCGGCGTCATTCCCTGCTTCTGGTCGGGGTCGTCCGTTGCGTAAGCCGATACATTTCTCGGGTCGTTCTGCTCCGCATCGGATCTTATGGCTCCGCTGTCCCTGTCAGCCGATGAAATACATGTAACGCCTGTTGAATTTGTGACCGACAAAGCAATAGACGGATTTACAACTATTGACTCCGCCATAGTATTGAGAATCATCGGCAGGTAGATATGAACTCCTTTTACGTTGTAGCCTGCCTGAATGTATTTTTGTTCCTCGGTTATAAGTCTCAGTCTTGCTTTATAAATCCTGTTTCTCGCCGCCGCAACGGTGATTTTTTCCATAGAAGCTATTTCGCCTGTTTCAAATCCGCAGAAGAATTTTTCAAGTATCGCGGCTCTTAGCTGAAGAGGCATATCGGAAAGCATCTTATCCACATTTTTCATCATCGGGGAGTCTACTTTTACACCGGCCGGATTTCTCGCCATTTCGTCCATATCGTCCGCGATTAAATCCTCGATATTATTTCCCTCGGACGATTCGGAATCCATGTAGTCGCTGAAATCAAGAGGATGAATGGCGTTTATCTTGTTGTAACATCTGTTCTGCGCAACTTGATAAAGCCATTTTTCAAAAGACATAGGCTCCGAAAAAGAGGTGAGATGGACATAAGCGTAGTTGAAGACGTCGACTGCCACGCCGGACGCCTGGGATTTGCTTTTTAATAATTTGCAGCAGAAGAAATATATCTTTTTTTCGTACATCGAAAACAGCGACGAGAAAGCGTCCCTCTCGCCGTTTCTGAATCTAAGCAATATGTCGGATATTCGTCTGTATTCTACACTTGTCACTTTTCCCCATCTCCTCAATGCTAAATTATATATGAAAGCCTTCTGAATTTCAATAAAAATTTATTAATGTAAATTTTTAATTCCGGATTTACGGAAAATTTTGAGTGATTACACGATATTTTTATTTTCCTTTTTTTTAAAGCGGCGGAAAAAATACGGCAATTAATAAATAAACGGATTATCCGACGTTGACGTTAATATCGGTTTATGATAAAATTTATGGAAAATTTTTTGGTGTGAAAAAATAAATGGATTTTGTATTTATCGCCGACAGCCTTCTTTTGGGCGTCGGCCTGGCTATGGACGCTTTTTCCGTTTCCGCGGCATACGGACTTACCGAACCTGCGATGAAAAAGCCTCGCGAAATATTTATTTCCGGCACATTCGGCGTTTTTCAGTTCGCCATGCCTCTGCTCGGATGGATTCTTGTAAAGACGGCCGTAAATCAGTTTGAAAAAATCAACAGATTTATCCCGTGGGCGGCTTTCATAATTTTAATGTTTCTCGGAATAAAGATGATAATAGAATCATTGCGGGAAAACAGAGAAAAAGAAGAAAAAGAAGCGGAACAAATAAAGAAAAAAGGCTCGGGATTTTTTGAAGTCATTTTAAGAGGAATTGCGACGTCGATCGACGCTCTTTCCGCAGGACTCACGATAGAAAGCTATTCGCTGCCGCAGGCGCTGTCTTCGTCCGCCATAATAGGAGCGGTGACGTTCGCTCTTTGTCTGTTCGGTATTTTTATAGGCAAAAAAGCCGGAATGAAATTTTCAAAGGGAGCCGGAATTTTAGGCGGTTCCATACTGATTATCATAGGAATTAAAATATTTTTATCGGGGATAACAGGCTGATATGTCGGAAAAATGTTTTAAATGCCCGCGAAACTGCGGCGCGGTTCGTTCAGAAAAAGCCGGTTTCTGCGGCGGAACGGACAAAATACGAATAGCGAGAGCTTCTCCCCATTTCTGGGAGGAGCCGTGTATTTCCGGAACCGGCGGAAGCGGCGCGGTGTTTTTTTCCGGCTGTCCGCTCAAATGCGTCTACTGCCAGAACCACACGATTTCATCTGAAAATTTCGGCGAAGAGGTAACTCGCGAAAGACTTGAGGAAATCTACGGCGAGCTTATATGGAGAGGAGTTCACAATATAGACCTGATAACAGGCTCTCACTATATCGACGAGATAATTCCGACGTTAAAGCAGACGGAAGTACCGTTCGTATGGAACACAAGCTCATACGAAAAGATAAGCGAGTTGAAAAAGCTTGACGGAAAAATTCAAATATATCTGCCCGACTTAAAATATTCGTCAAAGGAAACCGCGAAAAAATATTCAAACGCTCCGAATTATCCCAAAATCGCGATTGACGCGATAAAAGAGATGTACCGTCAGACGGGACCTTATAAAATCGACAGCGACGGAATAATGATTTCCGGAGTGATTATAAGGCACCTTGTTCTTCCCGGCGAACTTGAAAACACTTACGGAGTAATTGACGCAGTGTCGGAAGAATTTAAGCCGGGAGAAGTCATGTTCTCACTTATGAGTCAGTACACTCCGATTGTAAAAAACTCAAAATATCCTAATTTAAACAGAAGGATAACGAAAGAAGAATACGAAAAAGCCGAGGATTACATGTATCTTTGCGGAATTGAGGACGGCTTTATACAGGATTTTGAATCTGCGTCGGAGGAATACACGCCTAATTTCGATTTAACCGGAGTCGAAAAGCCTGAGATAAACCCTTCCGATTTTAAATGACAAAAAACAGCCCGTCTCATTTAAAAGACGGGTTATTATTTATCCGGTTTTTTATCTTTTGCGGAAACGCTTTTCGGGATCCGATACAAGAAGTATTACAACCCAGATTACAAGAGCCAGAGCGACAACGCTCAAACCCAAAAACAGGTCATTGAGCATATCGGCTCCGCTCGGCGTGAAGACAGAACTTGCGTGCTCATAGCCGTTGGGATCGCCTGCGAACTCGAATATCGAATCAACTGTCCACATAATCGAAGCGCCCCAGTACATAAAGCAGAGCCATCTTGTCTTAAATTTGTTGTCTCTGTCACGGAAATACCATACTGCAGTAGCTGTTACGGCTGCAAACGCGGTCACAAGTAAAGTCATTTGTCTGCCCTATCTTTAGCTGTCTCAAGTATTGCGCCGTTCTCAGCCGCGCCGCGTTTTTCTATTGCGTTTGAAACGAGAACCATAACAACCCATACGGCAGTTACTGCTGCGGCCATAGTTACGCCGACAGTCGCCATTTCATGAAGAACCTCGCTCATCGCGTCAGCTCCTGCCCTCGCCGCAGTCAAAAACGGGAATACAGGCGAAATCTCGCCGTGCCATAAATGCTCAAACGCGAGAAGTACAACGCCTCCCCATAAAAGATCTGCGAGCCAGAAAAGCTTATGCGAAAAGCCCTTATTCTGCTTTTCGTTTTCATCGGCAACACTCGATTTTGCCGCGCCGAGTTCGGCTTTTTTCTTTTCCGAATGTCTCATAATGAGAGCTATCGCGGTAACAGCTATAGCCTCTGTTCCCGGAACCAAAAAACATGCCATGATTAAAACACCCCATATAATTTATTGATATGATAAATACAGACGATATAAATTAAAAAATCAACATCAATTTCGCAAATAAAAAATATTTCGGCCGGAAAAATCTGAAAATATTTTTCAGCTGCAGATATATTTTTTATCGCCAATTAATTATGATTATTTAAAGAAAGAAAAGATTTTTTTCAGGCTCTCAACGAGTCTTGCGATAAAAGACATAATCACCATGTCTATTGAAGAGAAAGCAAGTGTGTCGAATTTACCCATAGTTAAGCGGACGCATCCTTTCGTAATCTTTTTATTTATCACATACCATTAAAATTATCTTATCACAAATTTATCCGGTTGTAAATACGAAACTTTTCTCAGTTTGTCTGATTTTTTATATAATCAATAACAATGTATCATAACGCTGATTTATTTTTATGTTAATTTTAAGAGACATGCTTCAAAATAATATTGAAAATAATTATATCAATATGGTATATTTTTATCATGAATTATTAATTCATACAAAACAAAAGCAAAAAAACGGAGATGTTGAAATTATGGGACTTATCAGAGCCGCCGCGGGAGCGTTCGGCGGAACATTAGCCGACCAATGGAAAGAATTTTTCGTCTGTGACTCAATGGACGCGGACGTATTGATGACAGCAGGCAGAAAAAGAATATCAGGCAGGTCTTCAAACACAAGAGCAAACAACAATATTATCACAAACGGCTCGGGCATAGTAGTCGCCGACGGCCAGTGCATGATAATCGTAGACGACGGTAAAGTCGTGGAGTTCTGCGCGGAGCCCGGCAATTTCACTTATGAAAGATCGTCGGAGCCTTCGGTTTTTACGGGAAGCTTCGGCGAATCGCTGAAACAGACTTTTTCCGTCATGGGCAAAAGAATAGGATTCGGAGGAGATCCGGGGCACGACCAGAGAGTTTATTATTTTAATTTAAAAGAAATAATGAACAACAAATTCGGTACGGCTAATCCTGTTCCTTTCAGAGTTGTAGATAAAAATATAGGTCTTGACATAGACGTGTCGGTGAGATGCTCCGGTACTTACTCGTACAAAATTTCAGATCCCATCAAATTTTATTCAAAAATAGCGGGAAACGTCGAAGGAAGCTATACTCGCGAAAAGCTCGACCCTCAGATAAAATCCGAGTTTATCAGCGCTCTTCAGCCGTCGTTCGGAAAGCTCTCTGAGCTTGAGATAAGACCGAACCAGATAGTTTCCCACATTACGGAACTCGAAAATGCTTTAGACGATTCGCTTTCGGAAAAATGGGAAAATCTAAGAGGAATAAAGGTAGTATCTGTAGCTATAAACACTTTGACGCTGCCGGAAGAAGATCAGGAGAGAATCAAAGAGGCTCAGAGAGCCGGAATGCTCAGAAATCCGGCAATGGCGGCAGGAACGATAGCCGGAGCGCAGGCGGATGCCATGAGGACAGCCGCCGGAAACGAGGCGGGCGCCATGAACGGATTTATTGGAATGGGGATGACCATGAACGCGGGCGGAATGAACGCCGGAAATCTATTCAACATCGCGTCTCGGCAAAGCGCCGTGCAGAGAACGGCAGGCACATGGGTCTGCCCTAAGTGCGGTCGTGAAAATGAGGAAGATTCAAAATTCTGCGCCGAATGCGGAACGGCAAAACCGGCGGAAGAATCAGAATGGATATGCGGGTGCGGAACGAAAAACACAGGAAAATTCTGCACAAACTGCGGAAAGATTAGACCTGAAGCAAAATTTTGTCCCGGCTGCGGCAGAAAAATAGACAACCCGAATGATAAATTCTGCCCCGAGTGCGGTCATAAACTTTAAAGAAAAATTTTCAGTCCGGAGAAAATAAATAATTTCCGGACATCTTGAAATATCTGCCGCCGGATTATTTTAATCTCCGGCGCGTTTCGGAGTTTTACAATGTTTGAAAAAGAAATAAAAAAATTTATCGACGACAATACCGACAATATTATAAATGACGTAATAAGTCTTTGCAGAATCGACAGCTCCAACTCGGACGACAGAAAACCTTTCGGCCGGGGTTCCTTTGACGCCCTTGAAAAAGCCGCCGCGATAATGGAAAAATCAGGTCTCAGTGTAGAAAAATACGACGGATACGGCGTTACAGGCTCTTTGAAAGGAGAAAACGACGAACCCGAACTCGATATACTTGTACACGCGGACGTAGTGCCCGGCAACGAGGGGTGGACAGTTACAAAGCCTTTTGAACCTGTTGTAAAAGACGGAAAAATATACGGCAGAGGAACAGCCGACGACAAGGGTCCGGCCGCCGCGGCTATATACGCGGTCAAAGCAGTCGGGGAAATTTGTCCCGAACTAAAAAAAACGGTGCGTATAGTAATCGGCGGAAACGAGGAGATGGGCGGCGAAGAAGATCTTAAATATATTTTCTCAAAGACAAATCACGCGAGATATTCGGTATCACCCGACGCCGACTACCCTGTAATCAATGCCGAAAGAGGACATTCAAATATCGAGATTAAATTCAAAAACACCGGACGAATCACAAATTTCAAAGCTGGGAAAAGAGCAAATATGATACCTGCCGCCGCAGAGGCCGAAATCAAAGATTTGACAGACGGCGAAAAAGAAAAGATCAAAGAAAAAGCGGCAGCCGCAGGCGCGGAAAAAGTCGAATTCAACGGCGGCAAAATCATTTTTACCGGCGTTGGCGGTCACGCCTCGACGCCCGAAATCGCATCTAACGCGATATTGATATCTTTCGCCGCTTTATCTGATATTGACGAAAAATTCAGAGAGCTTTCTCATCTTTTCCCGGCGGGCGACTGCCACGGAAAAAATCTCGGCGTAGACATGAAAGACGACGAATCAGGCGAAATCACCGTAAGTTTTGACATGCTGAATCTCGAAAACGGCGAATTTACAGGCGTAATAGACTCGAGAACACCTAAATCGGCGACAAAAGAAAATTTCTTCGACGTTATCAGAGAAAAAACAGAGAAAATAGGGGTTGATTCTTTCCTTCTTTTCATGTCAAAGCCGCATATAGTAAATAAGGATTCTTTCCTTGTAAAAACTCTTCTTTCATGTTATGAAAAAGCCACCGGCAAAAAAGCGGAGCCGGTAAATATCGGCGGAGGCACATACGTTCACAACATAGAAAACGGCGTGGGCTTCGGCATCCAGGAGCCGGGTACAGACGAAAGAATGCACGGTCCCGATGAATTTGTCGAAATAGAAAACCTTAAAAAATCCGTTGAAATTTACTTTTACTCGATTTTGGAAATCTGCGGGAAATAAAAAACATCCGGCGGTCTTAACTTGACCGCCGGGTTATTTTAATTTCATTCCTGCGCCGATTTAAGTTCGATTTTCTTTTTCACGCTTTCGTCATATTTTGAAATAATATACCTTCTCATTTGAGATATGACTATACTCAGCGCAAACGACGCGGCTATTATCAACAGGTAAATCCAGACATTAATCTCGCCCTTTTTAAAAAGAAACGTTTTCATCATATTGTGCGTAAGGTAGAGCTCGAGAGACATCTTTCCGCAATACGAAATAAACTTGTATATTACGCCGTGTTTTTTCACGACATAGCAAAGCATAGCGATAATAAGCGTAAGCGATACGGAAGAAAATGTTTTATTGTACCTTGACCATTTACCTATAAATTGATAGAAAAGAGGAAATGCCATGAATCCTGAGAATATCCATATAAACGAGACGAAGTCAAACGGCTTTTTTTCGTACACGAGCCCGCCCGCCCAGCAGCCGAGAATAAACACGGGAATTCTTGTAAGAGCTATTTCGTATCTGCCGAAAATATTCCCATGCTTAATCATAAATAATCTCATCAAAAAAATCCAGAGAAACACAAACGCGAACGTCACCACGGTGTCAAGCTTTTTCTTCTGCAGAAATTTGAGGCATTTATATATTAACGGGTATACGGCGTAAAGAACCATTATCAGAATAACATACCAGCCGGGATGTTTTCCCGGATGCGGATAGTCCATTTTTCCGGTCAGAAATCCTATTCCCGTCCAATTCAGAATAAAATCAACGAAGCCCTCTTTCATGGCGAAAAACGTGCCGTAAACCGTCATCGGAAGAGCGATCATAAGATAAATCAGATATACGCTTATTGTTCTTTTTATATAATAATTTACAAACTTAACTTTTTTGTTTTCAAAAGAAAAGTAATTGCTCATTCCGGACAGAAAAAGAAACATTTCCACTCCGATGTTAAGCTGATCTACAATGTAAAGGACTGTATTATTCGAATAATGAAGGCATGTCGTAGAATGATATATCATTATGAAAATCGCGGCGACGCCCATCAAAAAAAATCTGTTCTCGCTCAATATATACCATGTAAACCGGCTTGGCTCTTTTTGTTCGGTTTTTTTCATAACTGCTCCAAAAAAATATTATTGCCGTTATTGATTTTTCAATTACAAACGACAGTAATATTCTATATTAATATTTATCGTTAGTCAAGGGGAAAAACCTCCCGTGAAAGGAGGTTTTTCATTTTAACAATTTTATATTATTATGTGATATCAGAAAATTCCCTGACGTATCATGGCGTCGGCAACTCTTTCAAATCCTGCTATATTGGCTCCGGCGACAAGGTCATATCCGAGTCCGTATCTTTCTGCGGCGTCCTTGGAATTATTGTAGATATTGTTCATTATACCGTGCAGATGTTTGTCGACTTCCTCCGCCGTCCATGACAATCTTTCCGAATTCTGCGACATCTCAATACCTGACGTGGCAACTCCGCCGGCATTGACCGCCTTTGAAGGCGCGACTATTATTCCGTCGGTATTTCTCAGATAGGCGAGAGCGTCGTTTGTGGTAGGCATATTTGCGACCTCAATATAATATTTTATTTTGTTTGCCGCGATTTTCTTCGCGCTTTCCAAATTCACGTCGTTTTGAACCGCCGAAGGCATTACAATATCAATATTCTTGTCGCTCCACGGTTTTTCGCCGGGATGGTACTCGGCGCCGAATTTTTCGGCATATTTCTCTATATCGACAGAACCTTTTTTCCTGAGGTCAAGAATAAATTGAAGTTTTTCGTCCGTCGCCACGCCGTCCTTGTCATACACATAGCCGTTTACGGACGACAACGTAACTACTTTAGCGCCGAGCTGAGCCGCTTTTTTGCAAACGCCCCATGTTACGTTTCCGAATCCGGAACATGCTATTCTTTTTCCTTTAATATCGTCGCCGCAGTCCTTCAATACGTTCTGAAGATAATAAACCGCGCCGTAGCCCGTCGCCTCGGGACGAATGAGTGAACCGCCGTATGAATAATCCTTGCCGGTGAACGCTCCGTTTTCAAAATTGCCCTTTAATCTTCTGTATTCACCGAAAAGATATCCTATTTCACGCGATCCCACACCCATGTCGCCTGCGGGAATATCGGTGTCGGGTCCTATGTATCTGTATAAAGCGTCCATAAACGACTGGCAGAAGCGCATTATCTCAGCATCTGATTTGCCCTCCGGATCGAAATCGGAACCGCCTTTGGCTCCGCCCATCGGAAGACCGGTAAGCGAATTTTTAAAAATCTGCTCAAAACCCAAAAACTTTATTATGCTGAGGTTTACGTTTTTCTGAAATCTCAGTCCGCCTTTGTATGGACCTATCGCTCCGTTGAACTGGCATCTGTATCCGGTGTTGACGTGATATCTGCCGTCGTCGGACTGCCAAACAACTTTGAACGTAAATGTGCGCTCAGGCTCCACAATTCTTTCAAGAAGCGCGTTTTTCTCGTACTCGGGATGAGAGTCGACGCATTTTTCAAGCGACGAGAGAACTTCCTCTACGGTCTGACAAAATTCAGGCTGATTCGAATACCTTTTCTTGACTGACTCAATAACGCTTTTCGTATAACTCATAGTTATTCCTCCGTTTAATAAATTGGGAAAAAATTTTCAGAGGCCCGGGTCGCTGAGACATATCAAAAGCCTGTGCGGTTCTGACCGGCTGACAGTGTTTTTCTCAAAACCGAAACTATTATAGTTAATGAAAATTCAAATTTCCATATGTATTATCCATAAATTTTTCAGGTTATTTTAAAAATATTTTGTATTTAATCTACTTATTATCAAACAAATCATCAATCACACAATATTTTATTCATCAATTTAGTCATGTTTGACGTATTAAGCGCTCGACATTTTGTTAAATTTTGTACATTTATTACAACCGACCTTACTAACCCGACATATTCATAATTTATTTTACACGGCAAAAATTTCCGCATGCCAATGATATCGGCACAAAAAAACGGGCGGAAATGCTGATTCCCTGCCCGTATTTGTTTTTTTATTTAGCGTAGTCGGCTGCTCTCGTTTCCCTGATGATATTGACCTTTATCTGTCCGGGATATTCCATTTCTTCCTCTATCTTTTTCGCTATATCTCTTGCGATAATAACCATTTTATCGTCGGATATTATCTCAGGCTTTACAAGTATTCTGACTTCCCTGCCGGCTTGAATTGCGTAGCACTTATCTACTCCATCGAATGATTTGGCGATCTCCTCAAGTTTTTCGAGTCTCTTGATGTAGCTTTCAAGATCTTCTCTTCTCGCGCCGGGGCGAGACGCTGAAATCGCATCGGCCGCCTGAACGAGGCACGCTATTACGGATTTGGGCTCCACATCGCCGTGGTGAGCCGCTATAGCGTTTACGACAATATCGTTTTCCCTGTATCTCTTAGCGTATTCAACTCCCAATTCGACATGCGAACCGCCTACGTCGTGGTCGATGGATTTACCTATATCGTGAAGAAGTCCCGCCCTTCTCGCGAGCTTTTCGTCCGCTCCTATTTCAGCCGCCATAAGTCCGGCGAGGTAGGAAACCTCGAGAGAATGTTTAAGAACACTCTGCCCGTAGCTTGTACGGTATTTAAGCCTTCCTATCATTTTTACAAGTTCGGGGTTCAAATTGTTTACGCCCGCCTCTATGCAGGCTTTTTCACCCGTCTGGCGTATTACGTTGTTTACCTCTTTTGTCGCCTTCTGGAACATCTCCTCGATTTTGGCGGGATGTATTCTTCCGTCGGCTATCAGTTTTTCAAGCGTGATTCTCGCTATCTCTCTTCTGACCGGGTCAAAACATGAAACCGTAATTGATTCAGGCGTATCGTCAATTATGAGGTCGGCGCCGGTCACGTTTTCGATAGCCTTGATATTTCTTCCCTCTCTGCCGATAATCCTTCCCTTCATATCGTCATTGGGGAGGTCAACGACTGAAACAGTCGTCTCGGCGGTCTGGTCGGCGGCGCATCTCTGAATGGCCGTTGAAATTATCTCCTTCGCCTTTTCGTCGCACTCGTCTTTAAGTCTGTTTTCATAATCGAGAATCTTAACGGCTTTTTCGTGGTCAAGCTGATTTTCGACAATCGAAAGAAGGTAATCTTTCGCCTGCTGAACAGTCATGGACGAAATTTTTTCAAGCATATTCTGCTGTGTCTGTTTTAGAGCTTCTGCCTCCTGAATTTTTTTATCGGCATCTTTTAGTTTTCTGTTTAGATTATCGTCTTTCTTTTCGAGGTTGTCTGTTTTTCTGTCGAGGTTTTCCTCTTTTTGATTAAGTCTTCTCTCCTGTTTTGAAATTTCCGCGCGTCTTTCTTTCATTTCCTTTTCCATCTCGTCGCGCATCTGATGGATTTCTTCTTTTGCTTCTACTATGGATTCTTTCTTCTTCTGTTCGCCCTCCTGGACGGCTTTCGCAACTATTCTGTTCGCTTCTTCCTGCGCCGAGCCTATTGCTTTTTCGGCGACATTTTTTCTATGAGCCTGCCCAAGGATGAATCCGATAATACCGCAAACGACTGCGACCGCAAAAATTACGGCCCAAGCCCAAATCGGCATAATGCAGTATTCCTCCTGAATTATAAATATATTTGCCAAAATAACTGATATAGGTCAATGATATCAAATCTGACAATTAATAAGTAAACAGCTGTAATAAATTTACAGTTATTCTTTAATATTTTATTACTAATTTTTCAACAAGTCAATAGAAATGAATGTATAATTGTAATTTTTTACTGTTTAAATTAAAATACAGATGTGATATAATTATTTTAAAATCGGATTAACATATAGTCCGAGCATATTTTCGGCAATCCGCCGCGCGTCGCGGAAAAAGCGCAAAGAGCGTTTTACGGAAAAATAAATGCAATTAAAAAGCGGAACAATTCGGCGCGGCAAGAGGTCAATAAGAGGTTAAATATGTTTGTTGATAAAGCCAAAATAACTGTCAAAGCCGGCGACGGCGGCAACGGCTGCGTCGGATTTCACAGAGAAAAATTCATCGCCGCGGGCGGTCCCGACGGAGGAGACGGAGGAAAAGGCGGAGACATAATTTTTAAAGTCGACACCAACCTTTCTACGCTGTCGGATTTCAGATACAAAAGAAAATTTGAGGCTAAGCCCGGAGAACCAGGCAGGGGCGGAAAGAAAAACGGAAAAAAAGGCGAAGACCTTGTAATCAAAGTTCCGAAAGGCACTGTAATAAGGGAATCGAACTCCGGCGCCGTAATGGCAGATATGTCCGGCATAGATGAATTTGTAGCCGCCAAAGGCGGCAAAGGCGGCTGGGGCAACGTGCATTTCGCGACTCCGACGAGGCAGGCTCCCCGTTTCGCGAGAAACGGCTTTCCGGGCGAGACATGGGACGTCACTCTCGAGCTGAAGCTTCTCGCCGACGTAGGACTTATAGGATACCCGAACGTCGGAAAATCGACTCTTCTTTCAGTAGTGAGCGAAGCGAAGCCGCAGATAGCGGATTACCATTTCACCACGCTTTCTCCCGTGCTCGGAGTTGTGACGATAGGACCGGAAAATTCGTTTGTAATGGCTGATATACCCGGTCTTATTGAAGGTGCCGGCGACGGAGCGGGATTGGGTCACGAATTTTTAAAGCACGTCGAAAGGTGCAGAATGCTTATTCATGTGGTAGATGTTTCCGGAAGCGAAGGACGAGACCCGAAGGAAGATTTCAAGACTATCAATTCCGAACTTGCGAAATATGACAGGCGTCTGACTTCTCTGCCTCAGGTAGTCGCCGGAAACAAAGCGGATCTCGCGACTGAAGAACAGAGACGGGACTTCAGAAAATTCATCGAAGATAAAGGTCTTGATTATTACGAAATATGCGCGCCGATAAGCGAGGGAACGGACGAGCTTATAAAATCCGTTTATGAAAAACTTACGAAACTGCCGAAGATTAAACAGTACGAGCCCGAAAAAATACCGGAGGAATACCTGACGAAGAAAAACGGCAGAAAGCAGAAATTCACCGTAACTTACAGAGACGGAGTTTATTACGTGGAAGGCGACTGGCTTATAAACATAGTGAACAGAATTGACCCCGAGGATTACGAGACGGCGCAGTATCTCGACAGAGTGCTGAGGTCGAGCGGAATTATAGACGAGCTTGAAAAAATGGGCATAGTCGAGGGCGACACGGTAAATATCTATGACATAGAATTTGAATATATTCCCTAACGCCGATGTTCAGAAAAATCAAGAAACAGTCAGAAAAAAATAAAGCCGAAATAATTTCGGCGGAATACGGAAAAAAAGAAGAAGGCGGCAATTTCCCTTCCGAGCAATTCGGCGTTTCGCAGCTTGCTTTTCTCGGAGACAGCGTTTACGAGGTGGCGGTCAGGCAGAAACTTTGCGAACATTATGAAGAAAAAGCGCAAAAACTTCACGATGAAGCCGTCAAAATTTCAAACGCTAAATTTCAGTCGCGGGCTGTCGATATTATCTATCCCGTTTTGAGTGAACGGGAAAAGGAAATTTATATAAAGGGAAGAAATCTTCACACGCCGCACAAGCCGAAATCCGCGACAAAGAAAGAGTACAGCAGGGCAACAGGTCTTGAAACTCTATTCGGAAAGCTGTGGGAAGACCGCAATTTCGGCAGAATAGAAGAATTGATAAATATTATTTTGAAAAAAGAAACGGAGGAGTGATTATATGCTTTATCTCGGAGCGCACCTGTCTGCGTCGAAAGGCTTTCTCGCGATGGGAGAGACGGCGAAAAAAATAGGCGCAAACACATTTCAGTTTTTCACGAGAAATCCGCGCGGAGGCTCGGCGAAAAATCTTGACATGGAAGATATAAAAAAATATCTTGAATTTTCAAAGGAAAACGATTTCGGAAAGATAGTCGCTCATGCTCCGTATACGATGAATCTCTGTTCAAAAGACGAAAAAATCAGAAAATTCGGCAGAGATATGTTTTCCGATGATCTTGACAGAATGGAAAAACTGCCGGGCAACTACTACAATTTTCATCCGGGCAGCCATACGGGGCAGGGTCTTGAAATCGGAATAGACGAGATAGCCGACGCTTTAAACGAAATACTCTTCCCGGGGATGAAAACCACCGTTCTTCTTGAGACAATGGCGGGAAAAGGCTCAGAGGTCGGTTCTCATTTTGAAGAGCTCGCCGAAATTATTTCAAAAGTAAAATTAAACGAGTGCCTCGGCGTCTGCCTCGACACTTGTCATGTGACGGACTCCGGATACAATATTATCTTAGAGCCGGATGAAATAATGAAAAAATTCGGCGACACAATAGGATTCGACCGACTTAAAGCGGTACATCTCAACGATTCGAAATTCGGTCTTTCATCGCACAAGGACAGACATGAAAAAATAGGCGAGGGAAAAATAGGTCTTGAGCCGCTTTTGAAATTCATTGAAAGAGAAGAAATAAGAAATCTGCCGATAATTCTCGAAACGCCCAACGACGAGGAGGGCTACGCAAGAGAAATCGAAATTCTGCGAAAAAATTTCAAATAAATTTAATGTCCTGAATTATAATTATAAATAAAAAAACACATACAACAAAAAAGGAGGCGTGAAATATGCCCGAAACAAAAAAATTCGACTTCGGAAACGGCGAACGCGCCAAGCTCAAAAAGGATTTGGCGGAGATTTACAACGCTCTCGAGGAAAAAGGATACGACCCCGTAAATCAGATAGCGGGTTATATTATCACCGAGGACCCGGCGTACATCACAAGCTACAAAGACGCGAGGTCGAAAATGGCGAGAATGGACAGATACGATATTTTAAAAGAGCTTATCAAGTCGTATCTCGAAGTCGGATAAATGAAAAGACCGGCGGTTCTTTTCGGTCTGATAATCATGCTGGCTCTGCCGGTCATGATTCTGTCGGACGCGAGACCGTCAAAATTGATAATCCCGGCGGCGGTTTCGGCAGCGGCCGGGATAGTTTTGGTTTTTTTTAAGCGGTTTAAATTCAGTCGGATTGCCGCGTTGTCGCTTTTTGTATTCGCCGCCTCTGCCGTCATCTACTGCGTATCGTACGAAATAAATATTAAACCTGCCGAAAATTTAAGCAGTCAATATTATCACTCGGTTTCCGGCACAGTCTGCGGCATTTACGGCAGCGGAAAAATTGTCAAAACGCGCGAAACAGACGGCGAAAAAACAAATTTCAAATTCATATTATACGGCGCCGACGTTTCTGTCGGAGACGAGTTTTATTCTGATAATGTTGTTTTTTCCGACATAAATGGCAGCAGGGCTTATGTAATTTCAATGCTGTCCGATTCCGTAATAAAAACAGGATACGCAAGTTCTTTCAGCGCAAGAAAAACCGACAGGTATAAAGTGAAAAAATTTTTTCTGTCGGTTAGAGAAAAAATCACATTAAGACTTCAAAACGGAATGAACGACGAATACGCCTCGATTTCAGACGCCGTGCTGACGGGAAACACGGACAATGTATCGCGGAAAAATCTGACTTCGTTCAGAAGGGCGGGAGTATCTCATCTTTTCGCTGTTTCGGGACTTCATCTGACGCTGTGGGTGACGTTGATAGTTTATCTGTTAAATACATTCACAAACGTTCCTTCATTTGCAAAAGCTGCCGTATCCGCTTTTTTCGTCGTGTTTTTCATGTTTCTGACAGGATTTTCCCCTTCGGTTTTAAGAGCCGGAATCATGACTCTTATTTTCGATATGTCGCTTATTCTCGGCAAAAAAGCGGACAGCCTGAACTCTCTTTTTATTGCGCTTTCGCTGATATTGATTGTATCTCCGTTTTCTGCCGTATCGGCGGCGCTGTGGCTTTCGTTTCTCGCAAGTTTATGCTTCATTCTTCTGTCCGGTCCCGTTCGGAAATTCTGCGAAAAAACCGGGGAAAAGATAAAATTAAAATTTTTTTCATCTGCTTACAAAACTTTATTTTCTCTTTTTATATTGTCGCTCACCGTAACTGTTTTCACTCTGCCTGTAACCGTTTTTTATTTCGGTTCGTATTCGCTGTGGGCTCCCCTTTCAAACGTGCTCTGCGTAATACCGGCGGAGATGATGATGGTTTTCTCGGGGCTCGGCGTAATTTTTTATAAAACAGAAGCGCTGATGAATTTAAATTTTCTTCTCGCATCTGTACTTGCGAAATACCTTTTGAAAGCGGTTGATTTTGTTTCGGGTCTCAAATTTTCCGTAATAGACGCGGACAACTTATTCATCAAAATTTCGGCGGCAGTGATTTTTTCTCTTCTTATTCTGTCGCTTTTCATCTTCGGAAAAAAACCTTCAGAAATGTTCAGATCGGCTTTATGCCTTTCGCTTTGCCTCGTATCGGTTTCGCTGATTTCGGTATACGCAGGCAGAAATGACGTCCGTTTCATTGTTTCGGACGCGGGGCAGGGCGCAGTCGTCACCGTAAAAGAAAACGGCAGAACTTTCGTAATAGGTTCGTGCGGAACGGAAAATTTTTCATCGGTCCGCTATGACATATCCGAAAATTCAAACAAAACGGTAGATTTTCTCCTTGCTACAAATCCCGCAGGAGAACAGAAACAGTATTTCAAAGATATAGCCCGGGAATTTACGGTAAAAAAAGCGGTATCGCCGGAAAAATTAAACGCTCAGGGAAATATTTCGTATTCTTCGGAATTTTCCTCCGAGCTTGACTCGGGAATTTGTTTGAATTATATTAATAATAAAGACGCGAACTGCTGTCTTTTGGAAATTCGCAATTTCAAACTTCTCGTAATATTCGACCCGTCAAAAAGCGTTCCGTCCGATTTTATTTCATGCGACGCCGCAGTATGCTCAAACTACAAACCGTCATATATCGATGAAAATAAACTTGACGCCGTCATTATTTCGACGGACTCAAAAAAATATTATTACGACAATATTTTTTCGACAAAATTCGATTCCGCAGTCGAAGGCAAAATCACCGGGGACGGAAAACTTACTCTCAGTCCGAGGCAGTAGAATAAAATGAAATTAAACGAATACGAAATAAAAAAAATCATCTCGTCAAAAAACGCTTCGGGCGTCTACTTTTTCACGGGAGACCCATATCTCGTAAAAGTCTACTCCGAAAGGCTCGCTCATTCATCTGTTACTGCCGATTCATTCGACTTTTATCCGCTCGACGGAGCCTCGGTGACGTTTCAGCAGCTTTTCGAGGCGTGCTCGTCTTATCCGATAGCCGGAGATACGACGTCCGTATTTTTAAAATCTCTCGACCTTACGTCTTTCAAAAAAAAGGATCTTGAAACTTTTCAAAAAATAATATCGGGTATTCCTTCAACTGCCCTGCTCGTCATCACACTTAAAGAGATGACGGACAAAAAAGATTTAAATTATCTCAATGTTCTTTTAAACGACCTGTCGAAAAATTATTCGGTAGCAGACCTGACGGTAAAAACTTCGCGCGACTTGTCTTTGCAGGCCGTAAAGTGGGCAAAAAAATACGGAAAAGAATTAACGCCCGCCGACGCTTCTTTTTTCGTCACATATGTCGGCACAGACATGACAAATATGGCAAACGAGCTTAAAAAGCTCTGCTGTTTCAGCGATGACGGAAAAATAAAACGCTCTGACATCACGGCTATATGCACGCCGTCGGACGAATCGAGGATATTCGACATAGTAAAACATATAAATTCCGGCAGGACGGGCGACGCGTACAGGGAGATTTCTCTTCTTTTAAAAGAAGGAGAGGAACCCGTAAAAATCGCCGCCGTCATAGCAAACGGATATTCTGACATTTACAGAGGGCTTTTGTGCGCCGGTTCGCAGTCGAAAATCTCGGAGACTTCAAAAGCCTACGGCTACGGCAAGAACGATTTCAGACTTAAAAACGCTTCGCGCGACGCCGGAAAATATTCTCTGTCGGATATAAGAAAAACCGTTTCAATCTGCCTTGACTACGACAGAAAAATGAAATCGACCTCATCGGAAAAGACAGTTCTTCTCGAAGAAATGATATTTGACCTGAGCCATGTTAAAAATTGACAGACCTATAATAGTCGAGGGCAAATACGACAAGATAAAACTTTCCTCTTTCATAGACGGAACCATAATAGATATAGGCGGATTTTCTTTTTTCTCAAATAGAGAGAAAAAGGAATTTATAAAAAAACTCGCCGAAAAAAAGGGCATTATAGTGCTGACCGATTCGGACTCCGCCGGATTTAAAATAAGAAATTTCATCCGTTCTATTGCCGGCGACGAAAATATTACAAACGTCTATATTCCGGACGTTTACGGCAAAGAAAAAAGAAAAGACAAATGGTCTGCTGAAGGTAAACTCGGCGTAGAAGGAATTGACGAAAAAACACTTTCGGAATGTTTAAAAAAAGCCGGTCTTGTTTCCGATAATTCGGACTGCCCGGAAAAATTCGAAAACGGCAGAAAGCTAACCCCTTCCGATCTTTTTTCAGACTCGGTGACAGGCTCGCCCAATTCTGCGGATCTCAGAAAACGTCTTTTAAAAAACCTCGGTCTTCCCGAGCATCTGTCCGCAAATCAGATGATAAAATTTATAAACTCATATCTTTCCTACGACGAATACGCCGAGGCGCTGAAAAAAGCGAAATCGGACTTCTGAAAAATTCCCGGCGCCGCCGTGTCCGTTCGGTTTGACGAAATTAAAAGGCTGATAAAATGAAAAATAAAAAACTAATAATAATTATTGCTGTTATTGCAGCCGCGATACTCGCCGTTTCGGTGTCGTCCGCCGCCGTAAAAAAATACACGTCGGCAAAAAACGCGAGAGTTCAGAAAATCGTAAACAGAGTAAATATAGAAGTTGACAAGACTCAATTTACCTACGACGATTTGAATGACGGCGACATTATTAACGCCTCCGCAAAAATTTCGATAGAAAAAACAGAACCCGATTTTTACGGAAAGCTCGTATCCATAACAATAGAAGGCGCCGATTTCACCGAAAAAATTTACGTGTCGAAAAACAAAGACGATTCTCTGCCGCAGAATATCAATTTGCCTTGCGGCGATCCTCTTTCATGGAATATATCTTTTTCTGTCCCTTATTCGGAAAATATCGAAAACTCAATATACATTTCTTTTGACTATATTACCGGAATAAACGAACAGACAAAGCAGGAATACATCACTAAAATTCCTATTTCGATTATTAATGAAAAATCAGACTGATTTTTAATAGATAATTATTTATTATTGACTGATATGCGACTTTACCGCCGCATATTCTTCTTGAATTTTCGATAATATTTTTGTATAATTATTTATGACGTAATTTAATAAAATATAGCTAATTCGCAGACAAAAAAAGAGGGAAATCTTTATGAAGACTTCAAAAAAAATCATCTGTCTTGTTCTCACGTTTCTTATGGCTTTTTCCGTTTGCGTTCCCGCTTTCGCGGCGGACAACGACAACGGAGTAGGCGTTACAAATGTCAAGACATTTAATGACGTCGCGGATACCGTTTACGATTCCGCGGACTGCCTTGACGCAGACGGCGACCACGGCGAACTTGCCGCGAATATCATTCTGCCGGGAATAAGCCAGTCGATATCTACTCTCGTCGACGAAAACGGAGATCCCATTCTCGACGGCAGCGGCAAAAAACTTTCCGGCGGACTTCTGATAATCGACACGACAGACCTTGCGAAGAAGATAATCAAAAATCTCGCATGGCCTCTTATTTCAACGATACTTACGCAGAAGACAAACAAAAATCTCGCGAGCGGTCTCGACAAGACTATCAAGGAGCTTTTCTCCGTTCAGGCTATGAACGACGACGGCACGCCCGTAAATAATTTCGCTGTAGACACATACAACTATCCGCTTTCAAAGTTTGACGCGGACTCATATTCATGGTTTTACAGAATGTTCCCGATGCAGCCTTTAATCAACAAATTAAACGAAGCTTACGGCGTAAACGGCGAGGACTACATATATCTTTACACATTCCCGCTTCTTGGCGACCCGATGGCGGCAGGCGCAGGACTTTCAAGCTTTATCGAAATGGTTAAAAAACAGACCGGATGCAGAAAAGTCAACCTTATCTCAATTTCCATGGGCGGCACCGTCATGACTTCCTACATGGAATACGTCAAAAATCACGGCGGCGATTACTCAAACATTAATAAGCTTATCAACGTAGTCGCCTGTCTCAACGGAACAGATATCATCGGAGACGTGCTTTCCGGCAATCTGAAGGACGACGACGAATTCTGGTACAACGATTTCATTCCGGCTGTCTTTGACGAATCGGCGAACGGCAAAAAATACCTCGGCTACATTGTTAATTATCTGATAAGATTTTTGCCTAAGGACACTTATAAATTAATCGTAAAAACAGCGATAGAATCGTTAAACGACACGCTTCTCGCAAAAGATCCCCAGCTTTGGGCGCTCTGCCCGTCCGACAGATACGACGAGTGCGCCGAGAAAAACTTATCCGATCCGTCGCTTGCGGAATTAAAAGCAAAGACCGACGCGTTTCAGCAGGCGAGACTTGATCTGAAAGACAATCTTATCGCCGCGAGAAATCAGGGAGTAAAAGTATATTCGGCGGCAGGATATGACAGAACTTATTTTGAAGGCGATTACAATTTCTTCGGAAATGTAAAATCATCTGATACGACTTCGTCCGATTCCGTCATAGACGTCGATTCAACAACTCTCGGAGCGACATACGCTCCGGCCGGAACAGAGCTGTCATCCGATTATATCAATTCTCTTTCGACGAAAAAATATTTATCCCCCGACAAAAACGTTGACGCTTCAACTTGCCTTTTCTCCGACACGACATGGTTCTTCAAGGGACAGCATCACGAGGTCGGAAGAGACGATGTTGTGATCAGACTTCTTGCTAATATAGCGGTCGGCAACATTGATGACGTAAATTCCGATCCGAATTTCCCTCAGTTCAACGGCAACAGAAATACCAAGAGCCTGACTAAACCCGGAATGACTCTTGACAAGGCGAGAGATGTTCTGAGAGACAGTTCAAAATACAACGCGGACGATATAGCTGAAATTCAGAAATACTATGACGAAGCTTGCGCATTGCTTAAAAACACCGTAATGGCTGACGGCGAAGAGGACAGAGTCAAGGAAATTCAGAAAAACCTTAAAAACGCGCTTGCGGCAGTCGGCGCCGAAACCGCCGAAAAAGACGACAAGACAACCGAAAAGCTCAACAAATTCTTCTCAAAGCAGAATGACAAAGTGATGAAGAGAGTCGGAGCTCAGGGATTTTCGGACGTCAAAAAAGGAAAAATAGGCTGCTGATATAAATCGACTGCAGATAAATTGACAATAAAAAACCGCGGACATTAAACTTGCCCGCGGCTTTTTATGCAAGCCGGATTTTTTACGGCTCGATTTAATATGCTTAAATTTTAGATGTCAATTTGAAAATATTATTTCTTCAAGCTCTTTTACGTCTGACACTATGAAATCGGCTCCTGCTTTTTCAAATTCGTCTTTTTCGGCAAAGCCCCATTTGACGCCTGCGCATCTTATTCCGGCTTCTTTGGCTCCCTCAACGTCATATTTTCTGTCGCCCACCATCAAAACTTCGTTTAAATTATCGGCGCGTAATTTTTTTATCGCCCTTTTTATTACGATGGCTTTAGTATCGAAATCCGATACCGAACCGCATATCGCCGCGAAAAGTGAATCTATATTATATTCCTTCAAAATCTTTTCGCACATTATTTCAGGCTTTGTCGACGTTACGACGTTGAATCTGCCGGAATTTTTTATTTTTTTCAACAGGTTCTCTATTCCGCCGTAAATTTCTGTTTCGAAGCAGCCTTTTGTGTTGTAATATTCGCGGTATACTTCTATCGCTTTTTCCGCCTCTTCCACGCTCATTCCGAGGTATTCGGAAAACGACAATGTGAGCGGCGGTCCTATAAATTTAGGCATCATTTCTTTCGGAGGATATTTGATTTTAAGCTTGTCAAACATGTAGTAAAGAGCGTTCCATACGCCTTCGGAAGAATTGACCAAAGTGCCGTCAAAGTCAAAAAATATATATTTAAACATTTTTCACCTGTTTATACTAACTATTATTTTCAAAAATTATCCCCGGATAATTTTTAAAAATCCGGGGTGAAATTTAATTTATCAAATCAGCCGAAAAGCGAAAGCAGGAATCCTGCGGCAACTGCGGAACCGATAACGCCTGCGACGTTTGGTCCCATAGCGTGCATAAGAAGGAAATTTGTCGGGTCATACTGAGAACCGACTTTCTGAGAAACTCTCGCAGCCATGGGAACTGCTGAAACTCCGGCGGAACCGATAAGAGGATTGATTTTTCCTTTTGTCAGAGCGTAGAGAAGTTTTCCGAAAAGGACGCCGCCGACTGTTGAGAATATGAAAGCGACAAGACCCAAGATGACTATCTCGATAGTTTTGACTGTGAGGAAATCCTTGCCGTTTGCAGTCGCGCCGACGCATAAGCCGAGCATTATTGTTACGATATTCGTAAGGGCGTTCTGCGCAGTGTCCGAAAGTCTGTCGGTAACTCCGCACTCTTTAAACAGGTTGCCGAGCATAAGCATACCCAAAAGCGGAATTACGTCGGGTAAAATCAGAGCGGAAACGACGAGAACGAAAATCGGGAAGATGATTTTCTCGGTTTTGGAAACCTTCTTAAGCTGAGTCATCTTTACTTTTCTTTCTTTTTCGGTCGTAAGCGCCTTCATGATAGGAGGCTGAATAATCGGGATGAGAGCCATATACGAATAAGCCGCAAGCGCTATTGGAGCCAAGAGATTGGGCGCAAGCATTGTTGTAACGAAAATGGACGTAGGTCCGTCCGCTCCGCCGATAATGCCAATAGAAGCTGCTTCGGGTCCCGTAAATCCGAAAGCTATCGCAAGAAGAAACGCTATGTAAATTCCGAGCTGAGCCGCTGATCCGAGCAGAAGAGAAACAGGGTTTGAAAGAAGCGGTCCGAAATCGGTCATCGCGCCTATTCCGAGGAATATAAGACAAGGGAAAATACTTGACTTGACGCCAGTATACAGTAGTCTCAACACACCCGACTCATACCAATGCGCTCCGGCGGCCTCCGCAGCGGCGGTAGACACCGTAGTGTCTGTAAGTCCCACGGTATCGGTCATTATCTGAGAACCGGGAAGGTTCGCGAGAAGTATTCCGAACGCTATGGGTACGAGAAGAAGGGGCTCGAATTTCTTTTTTATCGCCAAGTAGAGAAATACAAACGAAACCAAAATCATTATGAGATTCTTCCAGCCGTCTGCTCCGAACAGAGCATAAAGACCCGACGACTCCCATAAATTTAACAGAACTTCACCAATGTTCATTTAATTTCCTCCTGTCAGATAACAGCGAGGACAGTGTCCGTATCGACAGACATCCCCTTTGAGGCAATAATCTGTTTGACAGTACCGTCTTCAGGCGCTACAATGTCGTTTTCCATTTTCATCGCCTCAAGAATGAACATTACCTGTCCTCTCTTTACACTGTCGCCTGTCTTGACCTTTACCTCAAGAATGGAGCCGGGCATGGGAGAAACGACTTTAATTCCGGCAGCAGTCTGAGCAGACGGAGCCGGAGCTTTAGAAGCGGCTGGAGCAGCGGCCGGAGCAGCGGCCGGAGCCGGCGCCGGAGAAGGCGTCTGAACAGGCTGCGCGTCTGTCACGGATTTTATGACCGCGTCAGTCTTGTTGACCTCTACCTCGTAATTTTTGCCTTTTAAATTTACTATGTATTTCATTTACTTGTCCTCCAATAATCTGATGGACTTGAACTCAAGTCTGTTAAGCGGTATTCCGCTTCTGTCGGCAACAATGGCCATTATTACGGCGGCTGTCTCGTCGTCAACATTGACAAGACTAAGTTCGCCCTCCGACTCGGTATCGGGAAGAGGAGTTCCCTCTTTTTTTATTGAGACATGTTCGGCAGGAGCCGAGGCCTCCGATTCCTTTTTATCGGTTTCGGCGGCATTTTTCTTCGCCTTTTTCGCGACAAATATTTTATCCACAATCTTTATAAATATCGCAAGTATGGCGAGAGCGAGGAAAACCACAAGAAATCCGACAAGGGAAAATTTAAGTCCCTGGATAAGTTTTTCTCCCTTTGTGGAAAACTGCTGGAGCACGTCTGTTACAAGAAACAAATGATTCATTTCTTCACCTAAATTTAATCCTTATTATAATCACGAAAAAAATCAGACTTTTTCTATCTTGTAAGTATAAGTTCTGTTCTTTTCTTCTTCGCGCTTCTTGTAGTATGTCTCCGCCTGCTGAGGATAGCAGATTCTTGAAAGTATCTCTTCATCTGTGGCGTCGGGATATTTTTCTTTAACTTCTGGAAGTCCCGGCTTTAACGTATCGGCGAATCTGCATGTAATCGGTTTTTCGTCGCCGAGAACTTTTTTCTGAAGGTCGGCATTGACCGTTCCGGGCGCTTTGCCGTATTCGCCTTTGAGATAAGCTTTGACCTCGTTTGAAACAGTCTTGTATCTCTCGCCGGACATTACGTTCAGCATAGCCTGCGCGCCTACCATCTGCGACATTGGAGTTACAAGCGGAGGATAGCCGAGATCGGCCCTTACTTTGGGGGTTTCAGTCAGCACCTCGTCAAGTTTGTCAAGCTTTTTCATATCGGTGAGCTGCTTTATAAGGTTTGAAAGCATTCCGCCGGGTATCTGATAATTAAGAGCGTCGGTATCTGTGCTCATTGAAATCGGGTTTTCAAGTCCGGACTTGAGACATTCGTTTCTGTAAGGCTTGAATATTGAATTTACTTTGTTTACCTTTTCAATATCAAGTCCCGTATCGTAGCCGTACTGTTCGAATACGTATCTCATAGTCTCAGTGGCAGGCTGGCTCGTTCCTGTTGAGAAGCATGAAACGGCAGTATCAACTACGTCGGCGCCCGCCTCTACCGCTTTGAGCAGAGTCATATATCCGAGACCTGTAGTCGAATGAGTATGAACTATTACAGGAAGCTTTACGTTTTCTTTTATAGCCTTTACAAGCTCGTAAGCCTCTTTCGGGCTCATAATGCCTGCCATATCCTTAATGCAAATTGTCTGAACGCCCATGTTTTCAAGCTCTTTGGCGATTTTTACAAACTGGTCAAGAGTATGCACCGGGCTTGTCGTATAGCATATCGTGCCGGACGCCGTCGCGCCGTTTTTGACAGTCTCGTCTACAGCGACCTGAATATTTCTAAGGTCGTTCAATGCGTCGAAAATTCTGATTATATCTATTCCGTTTTCAACGCTCTTTTTTACAAACAGTCTCACTACGTCGTCGGGATAATGCTTGTATCCCAGAAGATTCTGTCCTCTTAAAAGCATCTGCAGCTTTGAGTTTGGGCATGCTTTTCTTATTTTTCTGAGCCTCTCCCAAGGATCTTCGTCGAGATATCTGAGACAGGAGTCAAACGTGGCGCCTCCCCAGCACTCGAGAGAATAATATCCGGCCGAATCAAGCGTGGAAAGCGCCGGCTCGAATACTTCGAAAGGCATTCTCGTGGCGATGAGCGACTGCTGCGCGTCGCGGAGAACCGTCTCTGTAAACTGTACCTTTTTCATCTTTTCCCTCCGTAAATTACAGACTTTAATTCAAATATCGAAATAGGTTAAAATTAAGTAAACCCGGCTGATTTCTCTTTAAATTCATACGACACGAACTTTTTGTCCGAAATTGTATTTAACTTATTTCAAAACCTAAGCCATTGTATATTATATTCAAATACCCTGATATTTTCAAGATAAAAATAAAAGATTGTGCGATTACGCAGTAATTTCAAGTTTCAAAGAAGAAATTTCAGCACAATGTCTATCCGAAAAAATCTGCGCCGTTCGGATTTTCGCGATAAAAATATTATCTTGTAATTGATTAACCGCAGAAAAATATTTTTTAGCGGTTTGAAATTCTTGTTTCAAATTAAGATGTTAATATTTTATTAATAAATACACAATAACAGCGCGGTTGAAATGAATACGCAACTTATGATATAATAATCGAAATAATTTTAAGTTATATTTACTTAAAAAAACATAACCTGATAATTTTTTAAAGAGGAGAGACAACAAATTGGCAGTATCCGATCTCGGAGTAATATGCGGCAGGCTCGTATATCATTTTTTCAATAAGTTCACTTCAAAGCCTATGGAAACGCAGAGAAAAATTCTCGGCGTATTGATGAAGAAAAACAAGAACACCGAATACGGCAAAAAATACCATTTCGATGAAATTCACACGCTCGAAGAATTTCAGGACAAAGTTCCGCTCACAACATTTGAAGATTACTCCGACTATATAGACAGAATGATAAATAACGGCGAGAAAAATCTTATCACCGCCTATAAAGTGAAAAGATACGCATCGTCGTCCGGAAGTGTCGGAAAACCGAAACAACTGCCGAAATCATCAAAGGATCTTATGAATATGCAGGAGATGGGCTTCTGCGCGCCGATGGGTCTCGCGTGGCAGTATTATCACGACAGAGGCGAAAAGCTCGGAAAACTCAAAGGACCGCTTGTCCTTGTTCTGTCGGGTTCAAAGCTTTCAAACGGGATGAAATCGAACGGCGCCGCGCAGATACCTCTTCAGTATATAAAACCGCTGACCCCGTTATTTACATGTACTCCCGTAGAGGTAATGTACCCCGAACATCCGGAGGAGATGAACATAGTCTACCTTCAGCTTAGGTATGCTCTGCCGGACGAAAACGTGACATATATAGGCTCAGGCGTTATAACTTTACTGACGTCGATGTTTGAATACCTCGAAGACAACTGGCGCATGATAGTTGACGACATCGAAAAGGGAACTATCGATCCGTCTGTCAAAATGCCGGAAAAATTAAGAAAGAAATACGAGAAAAGATTAAAGCCCAATCCCGAAAGAGCAGCTTTCCTCAGAAAAGAATTTGAAAAAGGATTTGACACGCCTATTTGCCCGAGGATTTGGCCGAAACTCAAATGGTGCTACGGAATGGCAGGCTCCAACCTCATCATTTACGCGGAGAAAAACCGCCGCTGGATAGGCGATATACCTATGCACAACATGGGCTACGGCGCGGCTGAAGGATTTTTCGCGATGCCGGTCAAAATGAACGCGAGGGATTATTGTCTTTTGCCCCGGTCTATAATTTTTGAATTTATTCCGGTCGACGCCCCGGAGGGAACGAGACCTGTATTTATGGATAAAATAAAGCAGGGTGAAGAATACGAGATGATAGTCACCAATTTCTCGGGACTTTACCGCTACAGGCTTTACGACGTCGTAAAAGTCACAGGCATGCACAACAACACTCCGATGGTCGAATTTTCCTACAGAAAAAACCTCGGAATGAATATAGCGAACGAGAAAATGACAGTCAGGATGCTCGACTGGGCGGTAAAAGAACTTGAAAGAGATTCCGGCATTGAATTTGTCGGCCACAGTTTTTACGGAGAATATGATTCCAACCCGTCGCACTACGTTCTTTTGGCTGAACCCAAGAACGGGATTTCCGACGAGCAGAAGAAAAAATGCGAGGACATACTTGACGAAAAGCTGTCGGAGACAAACGAAAAATATCTCAAGTACAGAAAATGGAACACTCTCGGCAGACCCGTACTGAAAATACTTAAAAAGGGAACATACGAATCGTACAATGAAATGCTTGTCGGTCAGGGCAAGGTTTTGAACCAGATAAAACCCGTCACAATAATCAACAATAAAGAAAGAAAAGATTTCTTTTTCTCACACGTCGATAAATGAAAATAAAAAAAGCGGCTTTAAAAGTTTTATTTAAAGCCGTTTTTTCACACCGCGGTGATTTTAAACTATCGTTAAGAAAAAAATTTATTATCTAAATCAACAACAAGTTTTTCGGGAGTTAAATTCAGATATGGATAAAAAAAAGAAAAAATATTTATACTGTTCAAACTGCCGCTGTCTGACCGACTGCCAGGTATGTCCGGAATGCGGCAATGAAAATCTTACGGAGCCGAACGAGACAGACGACATCTTTTTGGCGGAATGCGACCCGATGAATTCCGATGCTCTGAGCGCCCTGTTAAAAGGGAGAAATATCCCGTTTAAAGCGGAAGACGCCGGTTCTTCTGAAGCGGAGGATCAGGGAAGCGCCGTCAGATTGTGTTTGAAAAAATTTTATGTTCCGTTAAAAAGTTATGACGACGCGAAAAACGTTCTGTTTTTTCTGACCGGAAAAAACTGATTTTATCTCAATAAAAACAGCAGAACAAAAAATTATTATTTCCTCAAGACGGATTTCCGGCAAAGAAAAGAAAAAATATATTTAATTTCTTATTTGAAAATTTTAATATCATGTAGTATGATAAAATAAATAATCAAAAATTTGACAGAATGGAGTCGGGGAATTTGGCGGTAATAATTGTCAGCGCGTGTCTTGTGGGTCTCAACTGCAGATATAAAGGCGATTCATGTTTAAACGAGCAGGTTATGAAACTCAAAGCCAACAACATTCTGATTCCCGTCTGCCCAGAACAGCTCGGCGGTCTTCCGACTCCGAGAAATCCTTCGGAAAGAGTCGGCGACAAAGTTTTGATGAATGACGGAACGGACGTCACCGCCGAATACACAAAAGGAGCGGAGATGGCTCTGAAAATAGCGAAAATCACAGATGCGGATTTCGCCGTTTTAAAAGAGAACAGTCCGTCCTGCGGCAGCGGAATTATATATGACGGTTCGTTTACAGGATGCAAAATAAACGGCTACGGCGTAACGGCCGAGCTGTTTAAGAAAAACGGAATAAGAATATTTACCGAAAGCGATCTCGAGGAATAATTCAGGAAAATAAAATAATCAATAATAAAAGATACTGACCGATTCGGACGGCCGCGGCGCATTTTTAAATGCGGTGAGGAAAGTCCGGGCTTCACAGGGCAGGAATAACGGCTAACGGCCGCCGGAGGCGACTCCAGGTCAAGCACAACAGAAATATACCGCCGGTTTTTCCGGTAAGGGTGGAAAGGCGCGGTAAGAGCGCACCGGTTTTCACGGCAACGCGAAAACCCTGTAAGCACTATTCGAAGCAACTCAGGCTCCGCAGGCTTGCCCGGCCTATCAACGGGAATTGAGGCGTGAGGCGTCCGGCAACGGGCGTCCAAGACAGATGGCCGTCTTAAATGACAAAACCCGGCTTACAGATTCGGTCAGTTTAATAAATTCCCCGCATCGGGGGATTTTTTATGCTTAAATAAAAGAAAACAAAAAATCAAGCCGCGTTTAAATTCGCGCGGCTTAAATTTTTTTATTCCGGTTTATGAAAACGAACGGAAAATATCATCCCTGATTCCTATTACCCCGGTGATCAAAAGTTTGCCGAGAAGGCGGGAATATTCGTCAAGGCTGAGACTTGAGTCAGAACCGAGCCAGTGAATATAGTTTTCGACAGCCGCCGCCGAAAGATAAGAGAGAACTATATCCTTTTTCTCATTCATCGGGTCTTTTTCTGACGTGTACGCATCGGCAAGCGCTTCGTAAACCGATTTTTTGATTACGCAGATAAGGTCGGAAAACGCTCCCGACTTTACTGCTTTGCGGAAGAAATCAAGATCTTCGCTTATTGTCTCGTTGAAGGACGAAATAAGCTGATACGGATCTCTCATTATCATGACGCCTGTTTTGATATACTCTGCTACAAGCTCGTTTATAGCCGTCGTTATGGCGTTTCTGACCTCGTCGTATATTTCTTCGACGCTTTTATAATGAAGATAAAATGTTGTCCTGTCTATCTCCGCTTTTCTTGAAAGCTCGGTTATAGAGATTTTATCAAGGTTTTTTTCAAGCAGAAGATCCATAAGCGCCGTTATTATCGCATGCTTCGTTCTCACCTGTCTTTTGTCAAGATGTCTGCCGTCCGGCGCTATGTCGCTGTAGAGTATTTTGTCAAGTTTGTTTGTCACTGTTTTTTTGCCTCCGTCTTTTATCGATAGATTACTTTAATTATTAAACAATTATTACAGCTTTATATATCGCTTAATTTAATAATATAAATAATATCAATTTTTTACGCATAATATATTCAATATACATTAAATTCGTGGATTAGTCAACACTAATCTTCAATTATTTTTTGTATTTTTAAAATTAGCACGATTTTTTGTTTATTAAAATTATTAAGACAATATTTTAAGTTTGTTTTGACGTATATCATTTTATAACTTAATATATAAATATTTAATCTCTAAAATTTCGGGGCAAAATATTCCTTGACGGGAGAATAAAAAAATTTAAAAAAAATCCTAAAAACATATTGACAAACTATGTTTTAAGTGATATGATTTAGACATTCCAAGAGAAAACATACTAAATCAATAGGAAATGAGGGCATTAAAATGCAAAACTTTTCTTCCTTAGCAAGACTCAATTACAGGTTCGGACGAATGTGTTGACAGCCCACGGTTGTTCTGCCGAAAATCAATTTCAAGCGGATGGAATGATTTTTCAGGCGTTACGGGGCGGAGAACAAACAGAATAATTTCCGTAAACCAAGAAATAAAAAGGTGATAATAATGTCAGATAAAAAATACGGTTTTGAAACCAGAGCAATACATGTAGGACAGGAAAAAGTTGACGAGTTTTCGCAGTCAAGGGGAGTTCCGATATATCAGACAACTTCTTTCGTTTTCAAAAATTCAGACCAGGCAGAAGCGAGATTCGGACTCAAGGACGCCGGAAACATATACGGCAGACTTACAAACTCCACAAACGATGTTTTTGAAAAGAGAATAGCTTCGCTTGAAGACGGAGCAGCGGCTATATCTCTCGCATCCGGCGCGGCGGCTGTGACATACGCTTTCAAGTCGGTGGCGCATAACGGCGACAACATCGTCAGCGCGAAAAACATTTACGGCGGCACTTTCAATCTTTTGAAACACACGTTTGAAGACGACGGCGTACATACCACGTTCGTTGATCCTTTCGATCTCAAGGCTGTGGAAAACGCAATAAAGGACAATACAAAAGCGCTTTACATCGAAAGTCTCGGCAATCCCAACGGAGAGGTCGTAGACATTGAGGCATGGGCCGAAATAGCTCACAGGCACGGTCTTCCTCTTCTTGTAGACAACACTTTCGGCACTCCCGTACTCGTAAGACCGATTGACTACGGCGCGGACATCGTAATTCATTCGGCGACAAAATTCATCGGCGGTCACGGAACGACATTAGGCGGCGTTGTGGTAGACGCCGGAAAATTCGACTGGACTAAGGGCGGCAAATGGCCTTGGCTCTCGACTCCAAACATCTCTTATCACGGCGTTGTTTTCGCTCAGACTCCTGCTCCGATAGCTACATATATCAGAGCGATTGTCTTGAGAGACGAAGGAGCGGTTCTTCCTCCTTTCAGCGCGTGGGCTCTTCTTCAGGGAACCGAAACGCTCGCGCTCAGAGTCAAAAAGGAGTCTTCAAACGCATTAAAAGTAGTCGAGTACCTTGAAAATAATCCACAGGTTGAGTACGTTTCTCATCCGGCGGCTTCAAAGAACGAAACTCAAAAAAAGCTTTATAAAAAATATTTCCCTCATGGCGGCGGCTCAATATTCACCTTTGATATAAAAGGCTCCGAGAAAAAAGCGAGGGACTTTATCGACAATCTTGAGATATTCTCGCTCCTTGCGAACGTTGCGGACGTAAAATCCCTCGTAATACATCCGGCATCAACTACTCACTCGGAGTGCACGGAAGAGGAACTTGAAGACCAGGGAATAAAGAGAAATACCGTCAGACTTTCAATAGGCGCAGAAGACGCAGAAGATATTATTGCGGATCTTGATCAGGCTTTCGAAAAAGTCAAAGATGAAAAATAATTAATAAAATTAAGATAAAGAGAAAAGGAGATAATTATCATGTCAAAAATATATACATCTGCAGACCAGCTCATAGGCAACACGCCTTTGATAGAACTCACACACATCGAGAAAAAACTCGGTCTTAAAGCGAAAATTGTAGGAAAGGTTGAATATTTCAACCCGGGCGGATCCGTAAAGGACAGAATAGCCCTCAGGATGATCGAAGACGCAGAAAAAGACGGCAGACTTAAAGAAGGCAGCGTCATTATCGAACCCACATCGGGCAACACCGGAATAGGTCTCGCGTCAGTCGCGGCCGCAAAGGGCTACAAGATTATCATCGTAATGCCCGAGACAATGTCGGTAGAAAGACGCAAAATAATCAAGGCTTACGGCGCTCAGCTCGTTTTGACCGACGGTTCAAAGGGAATGAAAGGCGCTATAGCGAAAGCCGATGAACTTGCAGCCGAAACTCCCAACAGCTTCATCCCCGGACAGTTCGTAAACCCGTCTAACCCAGCTGCGCACTATGACACGACAGGTCCCGAAATATGGAGAGATACGGACGGCAAGGTTGACTACTTCATCGCCGGCGTAGGCACAGGCGGAACAGTATCCGGCACAGGCAAATACTTAAAGGAGCAGAACCCCGACGTCAAAGTTGTCGCCGTTGAACCCGACGGATCGCCGGTACTTTCAGAAGGAAAAGCCGGACCTCACAAAATTCAGGGCATCGGCGCCGGATTCGTTCCCAAAACTCTTGATACAAAGGTTTACGACGAAGTTATCAGAATTACGGACGCCGACGCTTTCGAGGCAGGAAAACTCGTAGGAGAAAACGAAGGCTTCCTTGTAGGCATTTCCTCCGGCGCGGCGGTCAAAGCGGCAATAGAAGTTGCTCAAAGACCCGAAAACGAAGGAAAAACAATCGTAGCGCTTCTTCCCGATTCGGGAGACAGATATTATTCAACCGCTCTGTTCTCCGAATAATAATATTTTCCAAATAAAAAAGCGCGTTCCTCAAAAAGGGCGCGTTTTTTCGTTGAAAATTTTTAGTTAGCAATGACTAATATTTTTTTTAAAAACAGTGTTTTTTCAATCTTCAGTTAAACATATTTCTTATTATTATGATAGGTATTGAGAATAAGTCAAAATACCTTTGATTTTGAGGAAAAACCATGACTCGAAAAAATATTTTTCTTAATGTTTATCAATTAAATAACATATTTTTCCGAATTGATTTTTATTTATATTTAATTTAAACTTTTTAATTATAATTTTGTCGAGGATTGAAAAAAAAGGGAGGATAATAAAATGAACGTATATGCCGATAACGCGGCTACGACCGCTATGAGCGAGACGGCTCTTAACACAATGATACCTCTTCTCAAAACAGGATACGGCAACGCTTCGTCACTTTACGGAGTAGGTCAGACAGCGAAAGAATATCTTGAAAACGCGCGCAAAACCGTAGCCGATTGTTTAGGCGCAAAGCCGAATGAGATATATTTTACTTCCGGAGGAAGCGAGGCCGACAACCAGGCTCTTCTTTCTGCGGCGATGATAGGCAAAAGAAAGGGAAAAACGCAGATAATCTCAACGAAATTTGAGCATCACGCTGTTCTTCATTCTCTTGACAGGCTCAAGACGATGGGATTTGACATAGTTTTGCTTGACGTAAACTCCGACGGCATTGTAAGACCCGAACAGGTTGCCGAGGCTATTACCGACAACACATGTCTTGTATCGGTAATGTACGCCAACAACGAGATAGGAACAATTCAGCCTATAAGGGAAATAGGAAAAATTTGCAGAGAGAAAGGCGTTATATTCCACACCGACGCTGTTCAGGCGGCAGGTCATATTCCCGTAAACGTGGCAGATGACAACATTGATATGCTGTCTGTTTCCGCTCACAAATTTCACGGTCCGAAAGGCGTTGGCGTTCTTTACGCGAAGACGGGAATAAGACTTACAAACCTTATAGAGGGCGGAGCTCAGGAGAGAGGAAAACGCGCCGGAACAGAAAACGTACCAGGAATATGCGCTATGGCCGCCGCGTTAAAAGAAGCGTGCGACAATATGGAGGAAAACAGCAAAAAAGTTTCCGCGATCAGAGACAGAGTGATTGACGGTCTCAGCGAAATTCCCCATTCAAGGCTGAACGGAGCGAGAAGTCCGAGACTTCCCGGCAACGTAAACTTCTGCTTTGAAGGAATAGAGGGCGAATCAATACTGTTGAAGCTCGACGACCTCGGAATACAAGCGTCTTCCGGCTCGGCGTGCACGTCCGGCTCGCTTGATCCTTCTCACGTTCTTCTTGCAATAGGCGTGCCGCACGAAATAGCTCACGGCTCTTTAAGACTTACATTCTGCGAGACAAATACGCTTGAGCAGGCGGATTATGTAGTGAAGTCTGTAAAAGAGGTAGTAAATTACCTTAGAAACATGTCGCCCGTATGGAGAGATCTTGAAACAGGCGTCGCCAAACACATAATCTGATTTTTAAACTTCAATCCCAAATGGAAAATATTTAAAAAATTTGAAAGGGAGAAAAAACAATGGCATTATACAGTGAAACAGTAATGGATCACTTCAGACATCCAAGAAATGTCGGAGTAATAGAAAATCCCGACGGCGTGGGCGAAGTCGGAAACGCCGTATGCGGAGATATAATGAAAATCTATCTCAAGATAGATAATGACATAATAACAGACGTAAAATTTGAGACTTTCGGCTGCGGCAGCGCTATCGCGTCGTCGTCTATGGCGACGGAGCTTATCAAAGGCAAACCTTTGAGTGAAGCGCTTAAACTTACAAATAAGGCTGTAGCTGAAGCTCTTGACGGACTACCCGCGTACAAGATGCACTGTTCCGTTTTAGCCGAGGAGGCTATTAAAGCCGCGATACTCGACTACTACAAGAAAAACAACATTCCCTATGACGAGAAACAGTTCAGCGAGAAGAAAGAAGGATATTTCGACCCAGAAGCGGACGGCACATATCCTGACAAAAAATAATAATCATACATAAAAAGACGGGTTTCATCTGAAGCCCGTTTTTTCATGCAGTCAATTTTATTGAATTATCTTACGATTTATTTTATAATATTTTCGGTGAATTAAATGAATGTTCTGATGATAGGAGACGTAGTCGGAAAAAGCGGATGCGGTTTTCTAATGAAGCATTTGACTTCCGTAAAGCGTTTTTACTCCTGCGACATATGCATAGTAAACGGGGAAAATTCCGCTCCAGGCAACGGAATAACAAAGGACTCGCTCGAAATGATTTTATCGTCGGGCGCGGACGCCGTGACCACGGGCAACCACGTATACAAAAGAGACAATTTCTATCAATGCCTTGAATCGGAAAGATACCCTGTCGCAAGACCGGCAAATTACCCCGAACGGGCGCCGGGAAGAGGATATATAATATTGGATAAGGGCAGATACAAGGCCGCGGTGATAAATATGATGGGCACTTCCATGATGCAGCCTTTGGACAATCCGTTCGACGTATCCGACAGAATTATACAAAAGCTTAAAGACGTGAAATTCAAAATAATGGATTTTCACGCGGAAGCGACGGGCGAAAAAAAAGCTATCGCGTATTATCTTGACGGAAAAGTTTCTGTAATCGCCGGCACGCACACTCACGTTCAGACAGCGGACGAGCAGATTCTTCCGAACGGCACGGGATACATCACCGATTTAGGTATGACGGGGCCCGAAAATTCCGTTCTGGGAGTCACTCCGCAAGACGTAATAAAAACGCTGAAATACCACGTTCCGGTAAGATTTTCAAATCCGCCGGGTTCCTGCTTTATGTGCGGATGCGTATTCACATTGGACGACAATACCGGAAAATGCCTTAAAACCGAAAGAATAACCGTGAGATAAAAATACAAAAAGGATTTATATATGAACAGAAATTTTAAAAGCACAAAAAAGGCGAAAATTTTAAGTCTTGTGTTGATTGCCGCGCTGATTTTTACATTATCATCGTGCCATTCAGGAAATATAAATAACGAAAACGACGAAAAAGATGATATCTCGGCGTCTGTTTCCGACGACGAAGGCTTTGACGAAACAATCAGGCTCGGAATAGATATTTCCGACAGCGTCAATCCGTTTTTCGCGGACACCAACGCTAACAGGCAGCTCATATCGCTTTCATATGAGCCGCTTTTCAGGCTCGACTCCACTTTTCAGGCGAGACCGGACGTCGCGTCAAGCTATTCGGAATCGAACGGAACCGTCACTGTAAGACTTGATATGAACACCGTATTTTCGGACGGGGTCCAGATTTCCGCAAACGACGTGATTTATTCATACAATCAGGCAAAAACAAGCGCAAATTATTCTTCTGAACTTTCGCACATAACAACAGCTCAGGTAAAAGACAGTTCAACCGTTCAATTTTCGTCCGACAGAAAAACTCAAAACCCCGTTGATTCACTGATTTTTCCGATAGTAAAAAGCAATACGGCAGGCAATGAAAGCTCCGTTCCGATAGGAACAGGTCTGTTCGTATTTTCAAGCGACAAAAAATCCATGAGCGTTAATAATTATTCGAGGCATACTCCGGAATACATTAAAAAAATCGACCTCATTTCTCTTAGCTCCGATTCGACGTTGATACACACTCTTGAATCCGGAAAAATCGATCTTTATTTCGACGACCTTTCATCGGGAAATTATTCTCAGGCAGGTTCTGCCACATCAAAATGCAATATGCCGAATCTTGTGTTTTTAGGTCTGAACTCTTCAAAAGCAGGACTTAAAAACATAAAGGTAAGACAGGCGGTATATTATGCGGTAAACAGAATGTCAATAGCCAAAAACTCTTTTTCAAATTCAGCGAGAGAGGCGTTCACTCCGTTTCACCCCGACTGGCACATACTATCGGACTCAAATTTCAACGACGACGATCTTCAGCTCGACCTCGACAAATCGAGAAATCTTATAACAAGCGCCGGATATTCAAAACTGAATTTCACATTGATAGTCTACACGGGAAATAATTTCAAAGTAAACGCCGCCAAAGAGATAAAAAACACTTTATCTGAAGTCGGCATAAATGTAACGGTTTCAGAACTTACGTGGGCGGACTATTCGGCTGCCGTCTCAGGCGGAAATTACGATATGTACATCGGCGAGACAAAGCTTACATCGGATATGAATCTTTATAATATACTCGGCTCCGGCTCCGTGATAAAAGGCTCTTCAAGCGATGCGGTTTTGAACGCATACGGTCAGTACGCGTCGGGGAAAATAGGAATATCCGACTTTATGAACAGCTTTATTCAGAATATTCCGTTCGTCCCTTTAGTATACAGGTCGGGAATGACGGTGTATTCAAAAGATATCAGCCCGTCGCCGATGTCGAATTACATGGATTACTTTTCAAACGCCGCCGACTGGAGAATAATCAGGTCGGAAGAAATTACCCGAGACCTTATGTCGGTAACACTGTAAAATCAAAAATAATCTCCTCCCGAAAACACGGGAGGAGATTTTTTGAAATGATTGAATTATCCTTGTCTGCCGAATTTATTTTCAAGTTTTGCGGAATATCTGAGTATCTGTCTCGCTTCGGACGCGGAGACTTTTTCTGATTTTGATACCATAGCCGCTTCCGTCTGAATGCCGGAGAGCTTTTCAAGTCTGGCGGAATATCTCAGAGCGAGCCTCGCGTCAGAAGCGTTTACTTTTCCGTCGCAGGTTATGTCTCCCAAA
>OMUY01000099.1 GCA_900314355.1 uncultured Eubacteriales bacterium
TGGTGCGAGAGACGGGACTTGAACCCGTACGGGAAAACCACACGCCCCTCAAACGTGCGCGTCTGCCAATTCCGCCACTCTCGCTGAACAACATGTATTATAGCAAAATAAAACAGCCGTGTCAAGAACTTTTATCAAAGAACAAGAACATTTTTTTAACAAAATTGATAAAAAATACGAAGTATTCATAACGGACTTGAAGCGAAGGAAAAAACCTAAAAAAAGAAGAACCTCAACCGCATGGATTGCGTGCCGAGGCTCTCGACTGGTCGGAGTGACGGGACTTGAACCCATGGCCTCTTGGTCCCGAACCAAGCGCGATACCAAACTTCGCCACACCCCGAAATTCAGGAAATTACAGTCCGCCTGAATTTCCCACATAATACTTAATTATTATATCAGTATTTTAAATTTTGTCAATCTTTATTTGTCTTTCAAGCCATGATTTTCCAAGGTAAAATTACATTCAAAAAAGGCAATATTAAATAATAGAAATCAGCTGCCGTCCCTGTCCGCCATAATTAAGCCTTTGTCCTTTAAATCTTTTCTCATAGAAAGTGATGTTCTTTTTTGAGAGAATACGGCTTTTACGAGAAACGACGGCACGGACGAAAGGCAAGTTTCCTTCAAAACTCTCTTATCGAGCGGCGCGCCGTTTTTGATGTCGAGACGGTATTTTGACAAAGCCGTTCTATTCGCGTCAAAATGGAAAGTTCTGTCCGGCAGAACTCTGATGTTTGCCATATTTTTGAACTCATCCGGGAAATTTTCGTACCTTGATTCGTTTACGAGAAGTTCAAAAAACGGGTACTGCCCTCTGTAAAGCGAACGAAGAAACGGAAGATATTGATTTTCGTCGGTGATATCAAAAATTATCGAAAAAAGCGGTTCTTTGGCGGCGTCCTCTTTAGACGCGTAGAGGACCGGCATTCTAAGCTCCCTGTACTTTTCGCAGAATCTTTTTATCATTGATTTGTCGGCATTTTCGGAAAATTTTTTAAACTCTTCGGCGGTTTTCATAACGAGTTCGTCATTTTCGTACCAGATAAAAAGATAAAAATCTTTTACAAGCGTTTCGAGGGAAGCGAACAAAATCTCCTGAAGAAATTCCTCGTCGCCCTCTACCTGCCCTGTCTCGAGAAAAATTTCTTCCCTCGCGAGTTTCCTTATTTCATCGGATACATATTCAAGTGAAGAAAGTTTTTCTAATGTAGGTTCGTCTTTTGATGACAGAGGCTCCGAAACGGGAAAGTTTCTCTTTTCACATATAAAATCGGGGCAGCCGGAAATTATTTTTGATTTCATAACGGACGCCATAAAGAAAAGCCGAGCGGAATAATCAGGCAGTTTTTCAAATCTGAGATTATTCAAATCGACGGTTTTTTTTCTGACCGCAAAACAGCCGGCGTCTCTCATTTTTAAAAGAAACGGCTCAAGCCTTGATATTTTCTTCATTATCGCGAGCCTGTCATAATCGGTATCGTACTCGTACTCAATATCGCCGTAATTGAATTTTCTGCCCGTGATCAAATCGGAATCGAGCTCTTTCGCGGTTTTCAAAATGTTTTCGACAGACTCGTCCGACAGTCTGTCTCCCGATTCGAGAAATATCAGATATTCACCTTTGGCGGAACTTATCGGCTTATTCCATAACGTGCAGATGTCGCCGCCGGGGACCTCGGTTTTATAAAAGCCGACGTATTTTTCAATGTACTCATCGGCAGTCTTTTCCGCATCCTTGTCTCTGCCAGACAGCGAAATTATAACTTCAAAATTTTCATCCGTCTGTTCCACAAGACTCTCAAGGGTGTCATTGAGGTTTATTCCGGAGTTTTCGACTCCTACAATTATCGTAGCTCCTGTCATTAATAATCACCTTTGAAATATTTTTACTTCCCGCCGTTCAAAATAAGCTCCGCTTTTTTCAAATCCTCAGGATATGTTATCTTAAATAAATTTTCGCTTCCTTCGCAAAGCGCGATTTTCTTTCCCCTGTCAAAATATACTGTGCAGGCGTCCGTATAATAAGAACATTCCTCATCGGAAAGAGAGAGGTATGTTTCATAAAGCTCTTTCAGTTTAAACGTCTGCGGCGTCTGACATGAAAACATCTTTTTTCTGTCTGTCTTTCCTGTCATAAATTCGCCGTCATCAGACATAATAACCGTATCTACAGACTTAATTACAGTGCCGCACGCTCCGAACTTTTTCGCTTTCTCTATATTTTCGGTTATTATCCTGCCGTCAACAAACGGCCGCACCGCGTCATGCGTCAAAATTATGTCGTCTTCGCACACGTCGAAGTTTTCAACTGTGAACTTCAGACCGTTTAAAAGAGATTTGTTCCTGTTCTCTCCGCCCACGACAACATTTACATCATCGAGCGAAAAATTTTTCACAATATTTTCTGTGTAATTTTTGTAATCTTCCGATACGACTGCAAAAACGGCGTCAACTTTTCCGCTGTTTTTAAAAGCCTCCAATGTCCTGACGATAACGGGCTTTCCCGCTATTTCAAGAAATTGTTTGGGAATTTGGGAGCCGAACCTTTTTCCTGAGCCGGACGCCAGAATACATGCGAAATTCACAATATCACCCTTTCGATGTCAACAGTAAGATCGTCAGACTTTTCGCATACGGAAATTTCATAATTGTCGAAGAAAAAATTGACAAGCGAAAACCGGCATTCGAAATCATTTTGAGATACGGAAAATATTTTATTTCCGTCCTCGCGTTCTTCTTCAAATTTAACGGAAAAACCGTTGAGAGGCTTGTGAAATCCCGTTCCGATACATTTAAGATATGACTCTTTCAGAGTCCATATTTCAAAAAATCTTTCACGCGCGAAGTCTATATATTCGTTTTCGCTTTCGGTAAAAAATCTTTCTGAAATCCTGCCGAAATTTACATTTTCGTCTGTTTTTTCAATATCGCATCCGCATTCTTTATCGGATACAGCGACGATTACATATTTTCCGGAATGGGAGATATTGAAAAAACATCTGTCCGACTTTGGTTTTCCGTTTTCGTCAACGATTATATTTCCGCCCGCGTATTTTTCGGCGAGACAACCGGCGGCGGCGCTTCTGTACCTGTCCTCGAAAATTTTATACGAAAGAGTTTTTTTTCTTCTTTCATCTGATACGGAATTTAAAATTTCACGGTATTTATCTTTGTCTTGAAATGAAATTTCAGCAATATACAGCTTCATATTTATTTAAAAAGAACGGTGCCGGAATATCCCGGAATTTCAACGGCTTTCTCGTAAGTAATCTCGCCTGTGACGGAATAGCATCCGTACCAGTCGGGCGGCAGGTCGTAAGTTATATTGTCGGGATTTGCGTTGACAATAACCATTATAGAGTCATCGCCTGACACTCTCTCGTAGCATACGCAGCCGAGCATCGCCGAACGGCAAATGAAGACGCCGTCTTTCAGGCAGTTTCTGTTGCTTCTTATCCAGCCCAAAAGTCTGAGAAGCTCTGATAAATCCGTATCTTCCTTTCCCCAAGGGAAAAAACGTCTGTTGAAAGGGTCTGTCATTCCCTCCATATAAGTTTCATCGCCGTAGTAAACGCATGGAAATCCGGGCAAAGTATAAATCAGAACGTATGCCGCTTTCAAAAGTTTTTCCGCTTTCCGTCTCTGTTCGTCGGATAATTTCTGCTTGGACTGCCAAAATCTGTCCCTGCCGTTTACCGTTATTCCTCCGAGAACCGAAAGTATTCTTTCCGTGTCGTGAGTAGAAAGAATATTCATAGCGGAATTTAAATTGTCGGGCGGATAGTTTTCGCATATAGTCATGACTGATTCCGCAAACTGTTCGGCAGTTCCGCCCGCAAGAAAATTAATAACGGCGTTTCTGAACGGATAGTTCATAGTGGAATCAAGCTCGCTGCCCTCGAAATATTTTCTTCTTTTACCGTAGCTTATCTTATTGGATGCGTCTTCCCACACCTCGCCTATTATTATTCCGTCCGGGTCTTCCCTTTTTATGGCTTTTCTTATTTTCTCGATGAAAAAATCCGGCAGTTCGTCTGCGACATCAAGCCTGAAACCAGACGCGCCGAGACTCATCCATTTGTGTATTACGCCGTTTTCGCCGGTGATAAAATCAACGTAGCTTTCATTTTCCTCATTGACCTCCGGCAGATCCTTTATCCCCCACCAAGAAGAGTATTCATCAGGCCAATTCTTAAAATTGTACCAGCCGAAATATTCGGAATCCTTCGACTGATAAGCGCCCACGTCTTTATACCTGCCGAATTTGTTGAAATAAACGGAATCATCGCCCGTATGGTTGAAAACTCCGTCAAGGACTACGGAAATTCCGATTTTTTTCGCATCGCGGCAAAGCTTTATAAAATCTTCTTCTGTTCCGAGTGCGGGGTCTATTTTCATATAGTTGCCGGTATTGTAGCGATGATTTGAGTTGGATTCAAATATCGGATTCAAATACAATACGTTTACGCCGAATTTAGATATATATCCGAGTTTTTCTCTTATTCCCTCAAGATCACCGCCGAAGAAATCGGCGTTCCACCTGTGGTATGTCTCGTTTTCGGTAAATTCAGGCACATCGGAAATATTCTCGTGAAAAACTCTGTCTTTCGGGACGTTTTTATGTTTTATCCCGGAGCGGCGGAATCTGTCGGGGAAAATCTGATACATTACAGCGCCCTTGAGTTTTGAGGACACTTTCGATTCAGGGTCGTATACAGTCTGCTGCCACTTGGCTCCGTCAGGGGCAAATCCGCCCATAGAGGAGTCAACCTTGAAAATTTTTCCGTTGCCGAAAGGCGTTTCATATTCAAAATAATAAAAATATACATCCGGCTCGGAAAATTTAAACTCAATAGACCACCATTCGGTGCTGCCGTCGGTTGATTTCCAAGTGAGGTCGTGATATTCGTACGGTCTGTCGTCCGAACCCTCTACAAGCCAGACGTGGCTGACTCCCATTATTCTCGGCATAACCACAGAAAGCCACAGGTATTGACCTGCGGCTGTGGCTCCGAAAAGAGATTTGTGTCGTTTGTCCCTTGAATTAAAAGGGCAGAAATCATTCATTTTTTATTATTTGTCAGTCTTTCCTTTTTTTGAAGGCTCAGACGCTGTTTTAGCCGATTTTGTGTGCCAGATGTTCTGAGCGTATTCGTTGATGGCTCTGTCGGCGGAGAATCTGCCGGACTCCGCGATATTCACAAGCGACATTCTGTCAAATTTCGCCTTGTCAAGCCAAATCTTTTCCGCTTTTTCCTGGGCGAGTTTGTAATCCTCAAAATCCGCAAGAGTCATATACGGGTCTAAATGAACCACATTTGATATGTCGGGAAATTTCTTTCCGTTTAGTCCGTAGTTGTTTATATAGTCGATTACCTTTCTTATATAAATGTTGTTCATATAGAAATTCATCGGGTCGTAGCCTTTTCTTTTAAGCTCGTCGACTTCATTTGTGTTCATTCCGAAAATAATAATATTGTCATCGCCGACAGCTTCGTGAATTTCAACGTTTGCTCCGTCCTCCGTTCCGAGAGTGACGGCTCCGTTGAGCATAAGTTTCATATTTGACGTTCCGCTCGCCTCTGTTCCTGCAAGGGAAATCTGTTCGCTTATCTCCGCAGCCGGCATAAGCCTTTCGGCCATAGTCACGTTGTAATCTTCGACAAATGCGACTTTAAGGTACTTGCTCGCAACGGGGTCTGAATTTACTGTCCGTGCAAGCTCGCAAATAAAGTTTATTATCTTTTTCGCCATATAATATCCGGGCGCAGCCTTCGCGCCGAAAATATATGTGTGGGGAACGTAATCGCCGTTCGGGTTTTCCTTAATCATTATGTATTTATACAATATATTAAGGGCGTTCATAAGCTGCCTTTTGTACTCATGAAGTCTTTTAACCTGAACGTCGAAAAGAGAATCGGGGTCAAGTGAAATTCCCTGAGCTTTTTCAAGCTGATTTGAGAACCTCGCTTTATTTTCTCTCTTTATCTTTTCAAGCTCCGAAAGAACGGAAGGATCGTTTTCGTATTTTCTTAAAAGCTTGAGTTCATCGTTGTTGAGAATAAATCCGGGTCCGATAAGGCTTTCGACGAAACTTGAAAGCTTAGGATTGGACTGGCAGAGCCAGCGGCGGAAAGCTATTCCGTTTGTAACGTTTGTGAATTTCGTGGGAGCGAGCCTGTAGAAATCGTTGAATACCGTATTTTTAAGTATCTCCGAATGAAGCGCCGACACGCCGTTTACGGAATGGCAAGACGCGACGTCGAGATTTGCCATTCTGACAATTCCGTTTGAAATTATCGCTGTTCTCTCAACGTAATCCGCATCCTTCGTCGCGTTCCATACGTATGACCTGAATCTGTTGTCTATCTCCTTTATTATTTCGTATATTCTCGGGATTAGTCTCTTTACAAGATCCTCGGACCAGCATTCGAGAGCCTCTTTCATGACGGTATGGTTTGTGTATGCGATTGTGCCAGAAACTATTTTCCACGCGTCGTCCCAACCGTAGCCGCACTCGTCAAGGAGTATTCTCATAAGCTCCGGAATTGAGAGAGAAGGATGCGTGTCGTTTATGTGAATAGCCTCCGTCTCGGCGAAATCGTCAAGAGTGCCGTGCTGTCTGAGATGACGGCGGACTATATCCTGAATCGAGGCTGATACAAGAAAATACTGCTGTTTAAGTCTTAACGATTTTCCCTCTGGATGATTGTCCGCGGGGTAAAGGACTTTTGAAATAACCTCCGCCATAGCGTTTCTCTCGACGGCTCTCATGTAGTCGCCCTGATTGAACGCCGCCATATCGAGACCGGGCGCCTTCGCGGACCATAGTCTTAAAACGCTTATTCCTTTGCCGTCCTTGCCGGATACGAACATATCGTACGGAACGGCTTTTATAGGCGTGTAATCAACTATTTCGACGTGATGAAAATGATTGTCCCACGACTCTATGACTTTTCCGTTGAATTTAACCTCGACGGAGCTTTCCTCCCTCGGCACGAGCCAAACGTCACCGCCCGGAAGCCAGTTGTCCGGAAGCTCTTCCTGCCAGCTGTCTATTATCTTCTGGCGGAAAATACCATACTCGTAGAGGATAGAATATCCTCTTGCAGGATATTCGTCTGTAGCGAGACCGTCAAGATAGCATGCCGCAAGTCGTCCGAGACCGCCGTTGCCAAGACCGGCGTCCGGTTCGCAGTCGTAGATTAATTCGGGATCTACGCCGTATTCCTTTAATATTTTTTCAAACGTATCCTGTAAACCGAGATTGTATAAGTTGTTTTTTAGAGATCTTCCCATTAAAAATTCCATGGAAAGGTAGGATATTCTTTTCGCTCCGGCTTTTTCCGCCCTGCGGGTAAATTCGGATCTGCCCTGCTCCATCATTTCAGTCAGAAGCATGGCGATGGAACGATAAAACTGCTCATAAGAAGCGTCCTCCGCGTTGACGCCGAAGAAATGAAGAAGCTTGTTTTCAAGCAATTCCTTCGCTTTAGCCTGAGTTAATGAGTAATTCATATTTTCTGTCCTCCGAAACTTAAGGTAAAAGTCTTTTAACCTAATTATTTTCTGAAAAAAGGCCGATTCGCAGATATAAAAAACGCCTGCGCCGCGAACCGTTTATACATTTTTAGTTATTTTACTATAAAATAAATCGTTAGTCAAGAGATGGTAATTACGGAGAAAATCCGTATTCAAGGCAAAAAAGCGGCTTTTTGCCCTCTGACGGCCTTTTTTCGGGAACGTTTGCGGTAACGTTTCCGAAGAATCCGGAAATAAAGAGCGGAATTTTCCGAAATTTTTAGCACTTTATTTGGTAGAGTGCTAAAATTTACAATTTATTCATAAAATTATCATAAATCTGTAACATAATAGTGTATAATTATAATTGCAGAAGGGAGAAAGAGAGATAAGAAAAGAAAAGAAAAAAAATTTGAGAATCAAATTAAAAATTTAAAAAATCAGAATTTCCCAAAAGTTTTCCGACCGGTCTTACTACCGCGGAAGCAATGAAATGAAAAGTCGGGCGGCCGACGAAAAGCGTACGGAAAAAAATTGATTTTGAAAATCGAATAATAAATTCTCAGACAGTTTTTCTTCTCTTTGAATTTTTCCTTTTCTTCTTACCGCGAATAATTATTTTAAAATCATAAAAGGAGATAATAATTATGTTTGAAATGAGACCTTACAGAAGAAATGATAATAATATTTACGACCCGTTTGACGACTTTGACAGATTTGAGAGAAACTTCTGGTCATCACCTTTTGATATGTTAGATCATTCACTTGTCACAATGAGTGCCGATATCAAGGACGAGGGCGACAAATATTCACTCGCAGTCGATATGCCCGGATTTGACAAGAAGGACATCAAGATTGACATTAAAAACGACGTTATGACAATATCCGCCGAGAGACATTCCGACAAGGAGAAAAAGGACGAAAAAGGTAAATTCATCAGATCGGAGAGATCATACGGCAGCTACTCAAGACAGTTTGACGTAAGCGAAGTTGATACGGACAAGATTTCCGCCAAATACGAAAACGGCGTCCTTACTCTCGACATGCCCAAGAAAGACACCGGAATAGATTCCGCCAAACATCTTGAAATCGAATGATTCAAAGGCTGTTTATAATGACAATCCCCCTTAAATAAAAATAATACGAAAGGCGCGCTCTTAAAAAGCGCGTCTTTTTTTATGCTGTTTTTTCATCGGGATTTTTTTGTTTTTCCTTTTTGCATACAATATAAAAGCAGACGAGACACATCACGACCTGAAGAGCCGATGCGCACGGCGTCGCAAGTCCTATTTTAAAAAGCGAAACAGGTTTTTGGAGACTCATTATGTATGAAACGGGGACTCTCACTCCGAACGCGGAGATAAGTCCCTGCGCCATTACAAATTTAGTCTTGCCTATGCCGTTGAAAAATCCTATCATGCAGAAAAATACCGGAGTCAGGACGCAGTCAAACCCGTACGCCTTCAAATAATCGTATCCTGCGGCGATGACGTCCTTGTCGTCCGAGAAAACAGACGCGAGCAAATCACCTTTAAAAAACGTCAGAAGAGATAAGAATACGCCTATTGATAATGACAAAATTATAGCATATAGGATGGATTTTTTCGCCCTGTCAAATTTACCCGCTCCGTAATTCTGAGCGACGAACGCCGACATGGACTGCATAAACGCAGACGGCACGAGCATAAGAAAGTTGCAGACTTTTTCCGCTATTCCCGTGCCTGCGGACGCGTTTACGCCAAGTCTGTTTACTATCGCAAGAATTATCAGGAAAGAAAGTCCTACGAGAAAATCCTGTATGGCGATAGGTATGCCTACGCCGAATATTTTCTTATTTACAGATGAATCGAATTTAATATATTTTCTGTCAAATTCAAAAGGAAGGGTCTGTTTTCTTATTATCAATATTGAAAGTATCACGCTTACAGCCTGAGATGCGACTGTCGCGACAGCAGCTCCGGCTGCGCCCAAATCGAGGACTATTACATTGAAAAGGTCGCCGAAAATATTTATTACACAAGCTATCATTACGGTAATCAGCGGCGTCCTCGAATCGCCTATTCCCCTGAAAACGGAACCTATCAGATTGTACGCAACTATGACTACTGTGCCGCCTCCGCATATTCTGATATAGCTTACCGTCATATCAAAAGCTTTTTCGGGAGCGTTCATAATTTTAGCGAGCCACGGCGCGAAAATTATAAGAACCGCGGACAGTGCTACGCCTATTATTAAAAACAAAACCACAGCGGCTCCTATTGTTTTACCGCCATCTTTCGCTTTTCCCGCGCCGAGCTGTTGACCGAGAATGACAGTCGCTCCCATTGCGAATGCGGCGACTATGTTTGTGACGGTCTGCATGAGCTGAGAACCGGTTGAAACGCCCGAAAGATCGGCCGACGACGCGAACCTTCCTACGACTAAAAGGTCAACGGCTCCGTAAAGAGCCTGAAGAAGAAGGGCGAAAAGAACAGGAAACGCAAATTTCACGAGCTTGGGAAGAATACTGCCATCTGTAAAATCCGTTGAATAATTTTTAGCCTTTGCCATTTACTTCCCTTTCCTTGAAAGATATACCGCGAGAACGCTGATATCCGCCGGCGATACTCCCGATATTCTCGACGCCTGTCCCAATGTCTCCGGTCTTATCTTTGAAAGCTTCTCCCTCGCTTCCTTCCTGAGACTGCCGATATCCGAATAATCAGTGTTTTCCGGAATAATCTTGTTTTCAAGGCGGCGCATCTCTTTAATCTCGGCAAGCTGCATTTTTATATACCCCTCGTATTTAAGGGTTATTTCGACCTGTTCAGCCACATCTCTCGGAACATCGGGAGCCTCGTTGTCGAATTTCATAACGTCTGAATATTTGAGCTGAGGTCTTTTTATAAGCTCCGCCTCCTTTATCCCCGTCGATAGCGGAGCGGTTCCCTTTTGCACAAGGTATTCGTTTATCCCTTTTTCGGGGGCGATGGTTTTGCGCCTGACCCTTTCTGTCTCGTTTTCTATCATTTCCTTTTTCTTCAGGAATTTTTCATACCTCTCGTCTGATATCAGTCCTATTTCGCGGCCTATCGGCGTGAGGCGGAGGTCGGCGTTGTCCTGCCTGAGATAAAGTCTGTACTCCGAGCGGGATGTCATCATTCTGTAAGGCTCATTGCACCCTTTTGTCACGAGGTCGTCAATAAGCGTACCGATATAAGACGACGCCCTGTCAAGTATCATCGGCTTTTCGCCTTTTATTTTCAGCGCGGCGTTTATACCGGCGACAAGTCCCTGGCATGCGGCCTCTTCGTATCCCGAAGAGCCGTTGAACTGACCGGCTCCGTAAAGATATTCCACGTCCTTAAATTCCAACGTCCTCTTCATCGCCGTCGGGTCAACGCACCAATACTCTATTGCGTAGGCGTTTCTCATAACCTCAACATTTTCAAGGCCTTTTATTGTTCTGAGAAATCCGAGCTGAACATCTACGGGCATTGAGGACGACATTCCCGAAAGATACATCTCTTCGGTGCCTTTGCCGCACGGTTCGATAAAAAGCTGATGGCGTTTTTTATCGGGAAAGCGCATTACCTTGTCTTCGAAACTCGGGCAGTATCTGGGGCCTATACCCTTAATCACGCCGGAATAAAGCGGAGAGCGGTCAATATTGTCCAATATGACTTTTTTCGTTTTTTCGTTAGTGTACGATATATAGCAGACTGCCGAATTTTTTATGTCATCGGGATTTGTTTCAAAAGAAAAAGGTGTCGGAATCTCATCGCCCGACTGCGGCTCCATCACAGAAAAATCAAGAGACCGAGCGTTGACTCTCGACGGCGTTCCGGTTTTGAATCTTCTGAGAGGAATGTTCATTTTTTTGAGAGAATCCGCGAGACCTACAGAAGGAAACATTCCGTCGGGGCCGCCCGAATAGCATTTGTCGCCGACGTAAATTTTTCCGTCTAAAAAAGTGCCTGTCGCGAGTATGACCGCTTTGGCCTCGTATACTTCGTCAAGCTTTGTCGTAAGTCTGAAAATGCCGTCGGATTTTTCAAGCCTCACAATCTCCGCCTGTCTCAGGTGAAGATTTTCCTGTTTTTCAAGCACATATTTCATAGTTTTCGCGTAGCCGCGTCTGTCTATCTGCGCCCTAAGAGAATGAACGGCAGGTCCTTTCCCGAGATTCAGCATTCTTGACTGAATTGTATTTTTGTCAGCGGCTTTTCCCATCTCGCCGCCGAGAGCGTCAATTTCTCTGACAAGATGACCTTTGCTTGTTCCGCCTATTGACGGATTGCAAGGCATATTGCCGATGAAATCAAGGCTTATTGTAAATACTGCGACGCTCGCGCCGAGCCTTGCCGCGGCAAGAGACGCCTCTATTCCGGCATGACCTGCTCCTATTACAGCTATATCATATTGTCCTGATAAAAATTCCATTTTATCGTCCGCCTGTTATAATCCGCTTTTAAAATTAAAGGCACAAAATTTTTCATTTTTTTGTGCCTTTGAAAATATAGATTTTTTCGACTTATTTGGGATGAGACTCCAAAAATTTATCGAGCATATCCGCCGCGCCGAATACGATTTCAGCACACGGTCTTTTTTTGTAATAGTCGTCTGTCCTTTTTTCCGGAGAAGGAGATGAAAACCGGCCGCGCTCAAGTCCGAGAATATCGGCGCATACTACAGAGCCGTTTATTTTTTTAAACTGAGAGGCAAGTTCCTGTATATAGGAATATATTTTTTTCTTTGTCTCCGTATTTCCGCTTTCGCTGTCGCCGTAATATGCGCTCACGATAAACGCCATACCGCTGACTGCGCCGCATATTTCTCTCATTCTGCCTACTCCCGCTCCGAAGCCCAAAGTAAGTCTCAAAACGGTGCTTTCGTCAAGTCCCGTCTTGTCGTAAAATGCTGCCGATAGAGATTGACAGCATGTATAACCGGAAAGAAAATAATCCTTTGCCTTCTGCGCTCTTGATAAATTTTCTTTTTCCATATATTCAGATTTTTTCAACCGCGTCGGCCATGTCGTCGAGATAATCGCCGTTGAAAAGCTCTATAAGTCCCGAATCGCACTCCCTCGCAAGGTCGGGATTAATAGGTATTCTCGATACGTTTTTGATTCCGAAATCCTTTGCGGTCTCTTCTACGCTGCTTTTGCCGAAAATATAATTTTTGGCTCCGCATTCGGGACATACATAATATGACATATTCTCTACTATTCCTATTACGGGAACATTCATAAGCTTTGCCATATTTATAGCTTTTGCGACTATCATAGAGACGAGATCCTGAGGCGTCGTGACGACTATTATTCCGTCAACCGGTATTGACTGAAATACCGTAAGTGGAACGTCGCCTGTTCCCGGAGGCATATCGACGAACATATAGTCTATGTCTTTCCAAATAACGTCTGTCCAGAACTGTCTTATCACTCCGGAAATAACCGGGCCTCTCCATACTACAGGGTCGGTCTCGTTTTCCATTAGAAGGTTAAGGGACATTACGTCTATTCCCGTCTTTGTAGTAACAGGGAAAAGAGCGTTTTCGGTTCCCTGAGCTCTTTCCTTTAATCCGAACATCTTGGGAATTGACGGACCGGTGACGTCGGCGTCAAGAATGGCGACTCTCGCGTCACGTCTTCTCATTGTTACTGACATTAACGACGTCACAAGGCTTTTTCCGACGCCGCCCTTTCCGGATACGACGCCTATTACCTTCTTTACAGATGAAAGTTCGTTTAACTTATCTTTCTGCGGAGCCCTCGATTCACAGTTTTCCTCGCAGTTTTCACAATTATGATCACAGTTTTCTTCTACTGCCATAATATTGCCCTTCTTTAAAAATTATTCTTTTTTATCGATTTATATGTTCTTGATTTTAACTATTCTTCCGATGAGATCCGGGTCAACTATCGGTTCGACAATTCCTGCCGCGCCTTTTGCGGCGATTTTAATCGGATCTGTCTTTTTTATTCCCTCGAAATCGAGCCCGAAAACAGCCATATGATATACGGTTCTCTCCGACCAGTTGTCGAGTCTGAAATACTTGCCGTTAAATCTAAACCTGAGTTTTTTCACCTGCGTGTTTTCAAGCGCTCTTATCCATATTTCAAGAGAACCGTCTTTCTGCCACGCGTATGATGACGCCATAGTGTACGGATAATCGCATATCTCGACTTTTGAAAGAATTTCTTCGCCGAAACCCGCGACTATTCTGATGTCGTCATATTTTTCGGTGCATGTCATTACAAGTCTGCCGTCGTCGAATTTAAGACAGATGTTGTTTAAATAACCTGACTTTTTGTCCCTCATAAAGTTGCAGACAAACGGAAGAATTGTCGCCTTTTTTGAATCGGGCAGTTTAAGCAGCTTGCCTTTGAGCATTTCTTCCGCCGCGGGATTGCTTTTTTCTCCCGTAATCTCAGGCAGTCTCATATCGGGAAGTTTTTTTTGAATCTCATCTGACGCCGATTCGTCTTCGGCGCTCGGTACGTAATTTTTTTCGTCGATAAAACCTTCGGGAAAATATTTCCACATGGTTTCAAGGACATATCTCTCCATTGTTTCGCCGCCGGTAGTTACAAGGCATGCGTCGTAATCGGGAAGACCGCAAGCGAGCTGAGCGAAAACTCCGTCCGCTCTGAAAGAATTGTCAACGGAATTTCTCCAGAACTGGTAGCCGTAGCCTGAATTTCTGTCCGCTCCCGTGCCTGTCGTCTTAGTTACATGGACTCTTGTCGCTTCCCGAGCCCACCCAGCGGGCAGGATCTGAACGCCGTTCCATCTGCCGTCTGAGGTATAGCACATAATTACCTTTGCGAGATCTTCCGTCGTAAGCCTCGCGCCCCATCCGCCGGCGTCAATTCCTCTCGGGTCTTTTTCCCAAAAAGGCTTTTCAATTCCGAGAGGTTTGAAAAATCTCGGATAAAGATATTCCGCGACGTTCTGACCGGTAACCTTATGAATAATAGCGGAGAGCATATAAGTATTGTCGGACGAGTAGTTGAATACTTCTCCCGGTTTTGTAACAAACGCCCCGTTCAGATATATTTTCACCCAGTTGGGTTTATCGAACTGAAGAGCAAGACCTGTAATCTTACCGGATGTCATTGTGAGAAGATTTTCAACAGTCAGTATCCTCGCGAAAGGTCCCTGCATTCTCGGAGCGTATTCGGGGAAAAAATCATAAACTTTGTCGTCAAGATTTAACAGCCCTTCGCTTATCGCGAATCCGACTGCCGTAGATACGAGAGATTTTGATACGGAGAACATTGTATGAGGCGTCTCCTCATTATAAGGCGCCCACCAATGACTGAACGCCACCTTGCCATGACGGACTATCATAAAAGAATGAAGTTCAATATCTTTTTCTTTTATCTCGTCAAGAAAGCCCAGGATTGCCTTTGAACTGACTCCTACGTCCTCGGGTTTGTCCGCTCTCGGAAGAGAAAATAAATTCGGTTTATCTTTATCCATATTGTTTATAGCTACCGTTTATAGGAATATCAGATGAATTGTTTCTTGACTTCGCCCATAATCTCCATTCCTCTGACTATCATATCGTCCGTGGGCGTGGAGAAATTGAGCCTTATGCATTGAGTTTTGTCCTCGGGATACATCATAAACGCCGTGCCGGGTACTACCGCTACGCCGTTGTCCGCACATGTCTTGACAAAATTAAGCATATCTACTGAATCGGGAAGCTTTACCCAGATGAAAAGTCCGCCCTCGGGTTTTACATATGTCACGAAATCGCCGAGCTCGGAATCGATAAGTCCGCACATGAGGTCAAGCTTTTTTCTGTAAATAGATCTGATAGTACGGATGTGCGCGCGGAAATCGGTCTGCGTCATCCATCTGTAGACAAGCATCTGCGTGAGCATAGGCGTATGAACGTCAGTCGCCTGCTTTCCGACAGTCATCTTCGCTATTACCGGTTTAGGAGCTATGGTGAAAGCCACTCTTATGCCGGGGGAAAGTATCTTTGAAAACGAGCCGGAATAAATTACTATGCCGTCTTTATCGAGCGTCTTAATGCAAGGAACGTCCTCGCCGTGAACTCTGAGTTCGCCGTAAGGGTTGTCCTCAAGAATCATTACGCCGTATTTTTTCGCGAGATTATAAAGTTTTACCCTCTTTTCCCACGACATCGTTACTCCTGCCGGATTCTGGAAATTGGGAATAGTATAGATGAGTTTCGCTTTAGGCTCCGATTTGAGTTTTTCTTCGAGCTCTTCGATGTTCATGCCGTCGGAATCTACGCTGACGCCGACAAGTCTCGCATTATAAGACCTGAATGTGTTTAAAGCGCCGATAAAAGACGGAGCCTCGGAAATTACGACGTCGCCTTCATTGCACAAAACTTTAGTCGAAAGATCCACAACCTGCTGAGCACCCGATGTGATGATTATATCATCGTCCTCTCCGCCTACGTTGTATGTTTTTCTCATATAATTTTTGATTTCCTGTCTCAGAGGAGTATATCCCTCCGAAATTCCGTACTGAAGAGCCTGAATTGGCTGTTCCGCAAGAATCTGGGCGGTGATTTTCTGCACATCCTCCACAGGGAATGCCTCGGGAGCGGGATTTCCCGCCGCAAAAGGTATCGTATTTCCTGTTGACGTCGCCTTCAGTATTTCTCTTATTGCGGAAGGCTTTAAATTAGATATTCTGTCGGAAAACTTGTATTCCATTTTTCTCCCTTACCTACCTATTTAGTTATAATTAATTTTTTTCCTCTGCCCGTCAAATTACGTTCAGTCAGAGTCATTGTAAGCGGCTATTATCAGATTCGCAACGTTCGTCTTGGAAATTCTCATATCCATAGCCTGCTTTTCAATGTAGCGGTGAGCCTGCGGCTCCGACATATGCAGGTTTGTTATAAGAATGTTTTTCGCTCTCGCGACAAGTCTCATTTCATTGAGCTTATTTCTGAGTTCTCTGTTGTCCTGTTCAATTCGTTTGATTTTGTCGTTTATGCCGACGAGAAAATACAAACCGGAAATTATCGAATCTTTGTCAAGCGGTTTCTTTTCCGTAATAATCCCTTTCGGGGAAAGTCTGAGCGATACGCCGGAAAAAATGTCATACCTCGCTATGACCATAACCTGAGAAAGGTTTTTCTCCGAAACGGAAACGGAAAAGTCAAACCCGGCCTCGTCGGAAAGCGGACAGTCCACCACAACTATATCGTACTTCGCGGTCATAAGAGCCTGTCTCGCCTTTTCCGCGGTTTTTACGGCTGTGATTTCCGCGCAGACGCCGCTTTCGATAATATTTGACAATGCGGCTGTACCCTTTGCGGATGATGACGCGAGCAGTACGGAATATTTTTTTCCGTTCCCCATATATTATTTTCTCTTTAAATTATGTTTTTTGTCTGAATATTAACCGGCTGTCAATTTGAAATCAGTCCGATTAAAACATTTTTACGTATTCGTCTCTCTCTGCGCCGACAGATACATACTGAACGGGAACTCCCGCATAATCTTCAAGAAGTTTAATGTAATCGAGAGCAGCTTTCGGAAGATCCTCTTTTTTCCTTGCGCCCGTGATGTCGGATTTCCATCCTTCGACATATTCGTAAACGGGTTTAGCCCTGTCAAGTCTCGGACCAGTCGGAAATGACGTTGTCTTTTTGCCGTCTATTTCATAAGCTACGCAGACGGGAATTTTCTCGTAATCGTCTAAAACGTCAAGTTTGGTGACCGCAAGAGACGTAGCCCCCTGAACTGTGCATCCGTACCTCGAAGCGACAGCGTCAAATCCGCCTACTCTTCTCGGTCTGCCTGTCGCCGCTCCGTATTCTCCGCCGGCTTCTCTCAGCTTGTCCGCTTCCTCTCCGAAAAATTCACAAGTGAACGGTCCTGCGCCGACGCAGGTAGAATAAGCTTTCATTATGCCTAAGACATTGTCAAGCTTGAGATTCGGAACGCCCGCTCCGATGGGAGCGTATGCCGCTATAGTGTTTGACGACGACGTAAACGGGTAAATGCCGTAGTCTATGTCTCTCATCGCGCCGAGCTGAGCCTCAAAAAGCATAGATTTCCCCTCACCGTAAGCTTTATTGAGATAAACTGTAGTGTCAACTATATTTTTTGCGAAAGGCTCGCCGTATTTCATAAGCCAATCATACATTTCATCCGCGGATATCGGTTCATGACCGTAGCCGCCCGAGACTGTGAGATTTTTCCACTCTACTATTCCCTTTAATTTTTCCTTTAAGGCGTCCTTGTCAAGAAGGTCGCCCATTCTGACGGCTTTTTTGAAGTATTTGTCGGCATATACGGGAGCTATTCCTCTTCTTGTAGAACCGTAAGCGTTCTTGCCGAGTCTGTCCTCTTCAAGGCAGTCCATCAATTTGTCGTAAGGCATACAGATTACCGCTTTGTCGCTTATCTTGAGATTGTTCTCGTCGATTTTAACGCCCTTCGATCTGAGATTGTTAACCTCGTTTGTGAGATGCTCAAGATCGATAACCATTCCGAGACCCATGACATTTATGGTTTTTTCAGAGAGTATTCCCGACGGGAGAAGGTTCAATATAAACTTTCCCTTATCGTTTACCACCGTGTGACCGGCGTTGTTGCCGCCCTGATAACGCATTACTATGTCGTATTTTGAAGCGAAAAGGTCAACCATTCTTCCTTTTCCTTCGTCGCCCCAGTTGATTCCGACGATTGATGTCAGCATAATCATTTCCTCCAAATGCTTTATGATTCAAAAATTATGAACAAACGGCTTTTTTAAAATTAATTCAAAAACGCCATAAGATAACAACTTATTCTACTACACATTTTCAAATAAATATTGCTTATTATGAAAATACAATTATATTTTATCCGCTTTTTATTTCTTCGCCGAAAAAAATTTTTTGAATTTTTTTATAAGTCGAAAAGACATGCTTAATAAAATAAAACGGCTCCGCGCGAAGCGGAACCGCCTGAAATGATATTTTTTAAAGCTCTGTGACTTCGACTCCGTTTAAATATTCGGTTCCGTTTTTCTTTGTCAGACTGAAAATGCCGGTGTCAAAATCGCCGGGATATATTCCCTCAATAGAGTTGTCGGATCCGTTTGTGTCGTAGAAAGAAAACGATATCAAATTGCCGTACGTGTCGATGACGAAGCTTTTCTGAGTGCCGTCGTAAGTCTCATAGTATGTGTAAGCGTCTTTTCCGTTTGTCTTCGTCTTTTTTACCGACGTGACAGAATTGATTTCGCATGTCGGAAATACAGAGGAAAGCTCGTCTTCGATATTCATGTCAAGCGCCTTTATCGCAAATTCGCGCGAGATTTTCAATACGCTCGCCGCGCCGCTTTCCAATTCGCAGTTGAAATAATAGTCGCCGCCGATTATTACGAGGGATTTGAATTTGATATTCAAATCATCGGTATTCATAATACTCATTCCGCTGCCCTCGATATAAACAGACGTGCCGTTTTTAAACATTGTGACTGACTCTTTTTCGTTTCCGTCTGATAAATAGGCGTGAAGCTCATACCTGTCGGGCGGAAAATCGGCTAATACGCATGGATTGCCGTCTAAATCGTAGCCGGTTGTGAAATTTTGAAGCTTAGCGGATTTTCTAAGAATAATCCTTGCGTCAGTAGCGTTTATCTTTGAATCGCCGTTGGCGTCGGCGCTGAGCCTTGACAGATTGTCATTTTGAAGTTTGGCGGAATTTCTCAAAACTATTCTGGCGTCGGAAGCGGAAATTCTTCCGTCAAAATTCGTGTCGCCCATAACTGTTTTTGATTCCACAGGCTTGTCGTACGCCGATACGGAGACATAAAAACACGATGATATCAGTATCGCCGATAAAATCAATGCCGTAATTTTTTTCATCACTTGCCACTTTCTTTCTTCGGTTTTTTTGACGTCAGAATTTGTTTTCGCCTGATTTGCGCCGCTTTAATTAATATCGCACATATATTAACAGTGAAAAAAATATTGTCTTTTAATAAATCGGCGTTTATAAATAAGATTATTTTTTCTTTTCGGATATTTAAAATCAGAAGCGCATTTTCCGGTAAAAATTTATCCCTTCGGTAATTAAGGTTATTTTTTATTTTTCTTTTCTTCTCTTTCCTTTTTTATTTCTTCTCTGATTTTCCTGTCATGTTCTTCCATTCGGATTTTTTCTTCCTCGGCTCTCTTTTTCTCTGCCGCCTTGTCTTTGGCTTTCTTTTCCTTGCGCTGTTCTTTCGTAAGTCTTGCCGGATGGTCGTCGGGATGAGCTTTGTCGTACTCTTCTATGGCTTTGGCTCTTCTCTTTTTTGATATTTTAACATATATTATCCATGCTACTATGCACACGACTATGGCCAATATGATAAAGATTAAACCGCCGTTGTTTTTCTCATCGCTCTGGGGAGCTGTTTTCGCGTCGTCCTTGGTGATTATTCTTCCGCATTCGGAGCATACGCCCAAATCAAGTCCCGTGTATGTGTCCGTTGCTTTTCTGACCTGGGTAAAATCTACGTTATGACCGCCGTCATCGCATTCACTCACCATGCCTACAGCTCCGAAATCGGCAACGCCTGTCTCGGGCTCTTTGCCGGATTCGTCCTCCGACAGAATAACCGCTGTTTTTTCGGAGACATATTTGTCGAGGGCGGCATTTTCGCCGTAAGATTTAAATGAGAAACCGTTGATAATCATAGGAAGGTCGCCCGCTTCGGTATATCCGAACGCGTATTTTCCTATTTCTGTTACAGACGTCGGGATATATACCGTTTTCAGATTTTCGCATCCGTAAAAAGCTCCGTCGCCTACGACTTTGACAGAACCCAAGTCAAGATATTTTATGTTGTTGTCGCCTCTGAACGCGAGATCTCCTATCTCTGTTTCACCTTTGAAAACGACGTATTCAAGGGAAGAACATCCCTCGAAAGCAGAATAGCCCAATGTCTTTACAGTGGAAGGAATTATGACAAATTTGAGATTGACGCAGTTTTTAAATGCGGAATTGCCTATTGTCTCAACGCCCTCGGGAATGATTACATCCTCGACGGTGTCGCAGGCCTTGAATGCGTCGGAATCAATTTCTGTTACTTTGTTGTCATCGATTTCCGCGGGAATATTTACGACAGTCTCACTTGACGACGAGTCTCTCGAATAATGCTGTATTTCAATATAAGGCACGAAAGTCTCGTCGTTCTCAGGCTCATTGAGTTTATAAGAAATATCTCCGTAATCGTCCGCGAACGACGTCACGGCGCAGAACGATGCGAAGATTAAAGCGAAAACGAGGCAGAAAGATATTTTCTTAAGAAAACTTTTTTTCATTTTTTGCTGACTCCAATACAGGATTTGTATTTTTGAATTTATTATATGTTAATTTAAGCCGGATGTCAATTAATTTGGTATAATTTGCACATTTTAACAGACAAAAAGAACCGCCGTCATTTTGATTGTACAGCGGTTTATATTATTTATGAAATTATACCGATTTTAGTATCAAAGCATAATGCGAAAAATCGTCAGACATAAAAATTATTTACTTACCTTGATAACTTTAAGTCTTGAAAAATCTTCCCTTTCCTTCTCTTCAAGGGCGCCGGAAATAAATTTCTCGTCCTTTTCAAGTTTGGGAATCATTATATTTCCGAGGGCGTTAGTTCTCTTTTTAGTCTTGTTTATTGCGTCCGCCAACCTGCAGGCGGTGTTTTCGACGACGGCGAGTCTTATTGTGAGCTGCTTTAATTCATTGAATTTCTCTGCCGCCTCGTCAAGATTTTCGCATGTGTCCGGGATAGAATAAAATATCCTGTTTTCCCTGTTTCCGCCGCTTGCCATAGGTATTTCTACGCCCATGAACGACCTCGATGATATTTCAAGAGTGTCGTCTGCCGGAACAGACTCCGCCGCGCTGCTGCAGTCGCCCATTTTGACTGTCGCAAGCATCATGGCGTCGTAAGCTTCCTTGTATTTTTCCGCTATTTGGGACTGTATGCTTCTCGCCTCGTCCATAGACTCCATTACTTCCTTGACAAGAATTTTTCTTTTCCTGTCCATAAGGTCGTATCCGGTGCGGGCAAGCTTTAAAGTCCTGCGCGTATTCATCAAATTGTTTTTGGTTGGAAATACTGTCTGAGCCATTTTTACTTAATATAATTAAATTTAACCGGTAAGCCGTTTATTTCTTATCGTAATATTTCACAAGGTACTCTTCCTTTACCCTGTCAAGAGAATTTCTCGGAAGAAGTCTCAAAAGAGACCAGCCGAGATCCAAAGTCTCGTCGATTGATCTCGATTCGTTCTCGCCCTGCGTTAAAAATTCCGATTCAAATTTTTTGCCGAATTCAAGGTACTCCTTGTCCTCGTCGGAAAGCTCGTCCTCACCTATAACCGACGCGAGAGATCTTACATCCTGAACGTTCGAATAGCAGGAGAAGAGCTGATCGGCAAGCTGCTTGTGATCTTCTCTCGTATAGCCTTTTCCTATGCCGTCTTTCATAAGTCTTGAAAGTGATGTCAGAACGTTCACCGGAGGATAAACGCCTTTCATCTCAAGGTTTCTGTCAAGAACTATCTGACCTTCTGTGATAAATCCCGTGAGGTCGGGAATGGGATGCGTGATATCGTCGTTAGGCATGGTGAGTATAGGTATCTGAGTTACGGAGCCGTCCGCGCCGTCTATTATTCCTGCTCTCTCATAGATAGACGCAAGGTCGGAATAAAGGTAGCCCGGGAAACCTTTTCTCGCGGGAATTTCGCCTTTTGTCGACGAAAATTCTCTCAGCGCCTCGCAGTAAGACGTCATATCGGTCAAAATTACAAGCACATTCATATTAAGCTCGAACGCAAGATATTCCGCCGCCGTAAGAGCGCACTTTGGAGTTATAAGTCTTTCGACGATAGGGTCGTTTGAAAGATTTAAAAACATCGTGACTCTGTCCATTACGTTTGCCTCTTCAAACGAGCGTCTGAAATAATCGGCAACATCGTTTTTGACTCCCATCGCGGCGAAAACTATTCCGAATTTTGAGTTGTCCGCGACTGACGCCTGTCTTACAATCTGAACGGCAAGTTCGTTGTGCTTCATGCCGGAGCCCGAGAATATGGGCAGTTTCTGACCTCTGATAAGAGTTGAAAGCGCGTCTATGGATGATATGCCCGTATGAATGTAGTTTCTGGGATAAACTCTTTTTACGGGATTGATAGGCGAACCGTTTATATCCGCTTTCTTCACCGGATAAACATCTCCGAGACCGTCTTTAGGTCTGCCCATTCCGTCGAAAACCCTGCCTACTATTTCGGGAGAAAGCGCAAGCTCCATAGGTCTGCCCTTCAGTTCGGTCATCGCGTTTGAGACTGATATTTCCTTAGTGCCTTCAAATACCTGTATGAATGCTTTGTCTCCTTCGATTTTGACTATTCTTCCGACTCTTTTCTCGCCGGACGAAAGTCTTAATTCAACAAGCTCCTCGTTGAAACAGTCGCTGACGCCCTCGAGCGCCACAAGAGAACCGTTAACCTCGGAAAGTCCTATATATTGTTTAATCATCATTGCACCCTTGAAAAAAGGAAATTATTTGAGCGAAGAGAAAATTTCATTCTGTTCGGAGATTATATCGTCTATTTTGTCGACGTCTGAATCAGCAATCTCCGTTTTCATTTTAATAAGCCTGTCAAAACAACCTGTCGCCTTTATCCTCGACATCGGTATATGTTGTTTGACTTTTTCCGACGCCAGATAATTCAGGTTTAATATCGCCTTCATCATCTTGTACGATTTCTTGACAGGGCAGTAAGTGTCAACCGGGTCGAGAGCGTCCTGCTGTAAAAATCCGAGCCTTATAACTCTCGCGGTTTCAAGCGTGAGTTTCTGGTCGTCCGGAAGAACGTCGGATCCCATAAGCTTTACTATCTCGTTCAATTTGCTCTCGTCGGCGAGTATAGCGGCAATTTCCGATCTGCATTTTATGAAATCCTCTGCCGCGTTTTTTCCGTACCATGGGGTAAGTTCCGCAAGGTATTCGGAATACGAATCAGTCCAGTTGATAGTGGGATAATGTCTCGCGTAGGCGAGTGATTTGTCAAGAGCCCAGAACGTTCTCGTAAATCTTTTTGTATTCTGCGTTACAGGCTCGGAAAAATCGGCTCCCTGAGGCGATACCGCGCCGATAATGGATACGGAGCTCTTTTTTCCGGAAAGCGACTCGAAATATCCCGCTCTTTCATAGAAAGCCGAAAGTCTTGAAGGAAGGTAAGCGGGATATCCTTCGTCCGCCGGCATTTCTTCAAGTCTGCCGGATATTTCACGAAGAGCCTCCGCCCACCTTGAAGTGGAGTCCGCCATCATGGCGGCGTTGTAGCCCATATCCCTGTAATATTCCGCCAAAGTTACGGCGGTGTAGATAGACGCCTCTCTTGCGGCGACAGGCATATTAGACGTGTTCGCTATAAGTATTGTTCTTTCAAGAAGAGGTCTGCCTGTTCTCGGATCTTTCAACTCGGAAAATTCCTGAAGAGCCTGAGTCATTTCATTTCCTCTTTCGCCGCATCCTACGTAGACTATTATATCTGCGTCGGCATATTTTGCGAGCTGATGCTGAACTACAGTCTTTCCCGTGCCGAATCCGCCGGGAATAGCCGCAGCGCCGCCCTTCGCTATCGGGAACATCGTGTCAATTACTCTGTATCCCGTCAACAGAGGCTCTGTAATCGGAAGACGTGCTTTAACCGGTCTCGGAGTTTTGATTGGCCATTTTTGAGAAAGTGATATTTCTTTAATAGCACCGTCGTCAGTCCTGACCTTTAAAACAGGCTCGACCGCGTTGTATTTTCCGTCGGGCTTCGCATCGACAACTTCGCCCGAAATATCGGGAGGTATCATTGATCTGTGCTTGATAACGGGAGTTTCGTCACATTCCGCAAAAATCTCGCCCGGAAATACCTTGTCGCCTTTTTTGACAAGAATTTTCTCGTCCCAGAGTTTTTCCTCGTCGATTGAAGGCGTGTCAACGCCCTTGGTGAGGAAAGCTCCCGATTTAGAGGCGATCGCGGCAAGAGGCTTTTGTATTCCGTCATAGATATTGCCTAGAAGTCCGGGACCGAGTGTTACCGCCATGGAATGACCCGTGCCGATGACCTTTTCGCCGGCGCTTAGTCCGGTCGTCTCCTCATATACCTGTATTACAGTAAGCTCCGGATCTATCCTGATGACCTCGCCGACGAGATTGTTGCCGCCGACATAGACCATTTCGGACATCTGAAGGTCCGTTCTTCCTTTTACTCCTATTACCGGTCCGTTTATAGAATATATTTCGTAACTGTTATCCATTATAATTTCTCATTTTCACCGCAAAAAAACGGCGGATAATATAATCAATACGTGAGACCTGAATTTTCAATAAAGTTTTCCCTCTCCGATAAAAGAGAAGAATCGAACGTCTTGTCAAGTCTGAGATGCTTTTCATCGGAAATGCCGTAAACTCCGCCGAATTTGATTTTTCCGTCAGTCTCCGCCGAAATTACCGAGGGACTCAAAGAAAGCAATTTGTCGGAATATTTTTCATCTTCGGGGCTTAAATAAATTATAACGTCGGCTCCGTCGATTTCCTTTAAAATATTTTTTACCGACGAAACGAGATAATTTTCGTAATCGGGAGTTTTTTTGAATTCGGCAAGTTTCTTTTCGACGTCGGAGAAAACAGATTCGAGAACAGACTGCCTGAGTCCGCAAAGTTCTGTCTTCGCCTTAATTTTGTCTTTTCCGAGGCCGCCGGCAGCCTGCTTTTCTATTTCCTTTTCACCCTCGGCTATAATCTCGCCGTATCTCGAGCCGGCTTCCGCTTTAGCTTTCTCAAGTTCCGAAGTTCTGTATTTTTCAAGCTCCTCGTTTATCTTTTTCCGTTTGACCTCCGACTCCTCGTTGATTGCGGAAAAGAAAAATTCGTTATCTGTCAATTTGCACACCTCGTAAATCAGCCTATTCCGACTGCCTGAGAAACATATCTCGTGATAGCGTCGGATTTAAAATCGCCGCCGCTGTCGGGAATTTCGGAAATAAGCGGAACAGAATATCTTCTCTTGTAATCGTCGACAATTCCGGCGCGCCTTTCGTAAAGTCCCATTGTGACGAGGATAATTCCGACGTCTTTGTCGTTTACGGCTTTTTCAAAAGCCGCTATTGTCTCCTCTTTTTTAGTCACAAGCGTATACTCTATTCCAGCGAGTCTTAGTCCCACGCAGGCGTCCGCATTGTCTGAAATAAGATGAATTTTCATATAAATTCCTCTTAAATTCGCCGGATAAAATTAAATCTTGTTCAGTATAAGTATTGAAATAACTACGCCGTAAAGAGCTATTGACTCACCCAATGCGACGAAGATAAGCGAACGTCCGAATGATGAAGGATTTTCGCTTGCCGCGGCTATTGCTGCGGGAGCGCCGGCCGCAACTGCAATACCGCCGCCTATGCCCGATACGGATGTAACGAGAGCCGCCGCGAGAAGTCCGAGACCTTTTGAATTATCAGTCTGAGAAGAGGAATCTTCCGAAGTGTCGGCAGTCTGAGAAGAAGAAGCCGCGGTATCCGATGAGTCGGCCTTTGTGTCGAGAGCGGAAACCGAAAACGCCATAGTGCATGTGACGGCCATAACGAGCGCGAACGTTACAAGATTTCTCGCGATTACCTTCTTTGCGGATACGCCTTTCCGCGAATCCTTGGAACCTTTGTAGAACGTTATTCCCATTACAACGGCGGGAAGAAGAACAATAAGAGCGTAAATTACGTATTTCATTTTTAAAAACCTCCGGGTTTTATATATGTATTTAAAAAATTTATTTCTTTTTCAGCCGTCAGTTTTTCGCCGCGGCAAGTTCGGAAGCGGGTACGAATTTCTTTCCGTTTCCGCTGTAACATCTTGAGAACATTTCATAATATTCAAGTCTGAGAGCCTGTATTCCGGAAAGAAGACCTTCAAGGAATATTACGAGTATGTTTCCGAGAATAATCACTATTATATTTTCGCTTGCTCCGGCGAGTGAAAAGACAACCATCATCATGCCGGCGTGCACAAGAACGAAAGCTCCTACTCGCAGGAAAGAAACGGTATTTGAGAAATATGACAATATAACTTCAAACAGCTCGAAAAACGCCTGCATGAAATAATTGCCCCAGCTGTCCGGTTTCCAGTTCGGAACCTTGTCCACTATGCCGATAAGTATCTCCTGAATATACAATATTACGGCAGTCACAGCCATTACGGGAGCCACGACAGACGTCGGGAGAAGTTTTGTTCCGGACATAAATCCGTATACGAGTTCAACGCCGCAGAGGTAAAGAATAACGCCTGCCACACCGTTTGTCGAAAAAAGCGCCGCGCCTATTTTTTTCTCTTTTAAATTCGCGTAGATATTTACGAGCATCGACACTATCATAAGCGCAACTCCCGTGAATATGGCGAATATCAAAACTCCGTTAATCGAATCCATTACGGAAACAGGCTTGCCGCTCATTCCGATGGCTTTGTACACGGGGTCAAGCATATGCTCGTAACCGAATACCGAACCGAAGACAAATCCCGCAACCATTGACGCGCATCCGCAAGGAATCAATATATGCCCGAGTCCCGATCTCTTCTTTTTCCAAAGGTAAAGTCCGGCAATAAGAAGGACGAGACCCTGACCGAGATCTCCGAACATTATTCCGAAAAGCACGGTATAAGATATCGCCATAAAAGACGTGATGTCTATGGAGCCGTATGACGGTACACCGTACATATTGACGAAATACTCATAAGGTCTCGTCAAAGGATTGTTTCTGAGCTTAGTCGGCGTGACAAGGCTTCCCTTTTTTGTATGGTCTCCCGACTCCATGCCCTCAAATCCGCCGAACGCCTTGAGAAGCACCTCCGTCTCGGCCTTTTCTCTTTTCGACATTCTCTTTTTAGTCATGAGTTTTCCGTTAACGAGATTTACCTCATGCCTTTCACTCCACAGCGTTCTGAGATCTGTAAGTATGGAATAGGACAGTAGAATATCTCTTTCGTTCGATTTCCAGAAACTTACTATATCGTTTTTCTCGGCGGCGATTTTCTCAAGTTCCCTGCTGTCTTTTTCAATGACCTCTTTTACAGTGCCGCTCTGGGCGTCGAAATGATATTTTTTGAAATAATGATCTTCAAAATAGAGGTCTGCCTGCAGGGCGTAGACATTGGGAGCCGCATATACAACCCATGCGTTTCTGTCGTCGGAGTCGCACACGCTGAAAGCTATATGCTCTTTATCAAGCGTCTGATTTACATCTTCAAGCGTCTTTTTCGGAAGTCTGCCGAACCTTACCTCGACAAATTCCATTGAAAGAAGTTCGCCGAGATCCGTATCGAGACTTTCAAAATGCTTAAGCCTTCTGATTGTCTTTTTCAGATTCGCTTCTTTGAGCTTCAAGTCTTTTCTGAATCTTGATTCGTCGGCTATTTTCTGTCTAAGACCGGACGGAACGCCGTTGGGGACGTCATCGCCCGAAAGATAAGCCGAAAGGAAGTCGAGATACTGTTTAGTGGGTTTTCTTGATGTTCCCAAAATATTGAAAAGCTTGTCGGACGAAAGTTCAACATCTGCCTGATGTGAAAGGTGTTCTATGTCTCTTACGGACGATTCATAGGGGAATGGGTCTGATGCCGTATTCACGGTCATGGATTTTTCGGGATCTTTTATTGTAAACTCGATTAGCTGAACTTTTCCGAGGAGAGATTTCGCATCATCCGAATTTTTCTTCGGTACCCAGCCTATCAGGTTGAAACTGTCATTTTTGACGGCGGCGTAAGATCTGAAAGACCATATCTTGTCAAGGTCGAGGAGGATGGAACAATCAGACTTGAGTATCTCGGAATTTTTAGCCCAGAATGAATTCAGCTCGTTTATTTTACCGTTGAGACGGTCAAGCTCAGTTTGCGTATCGGCTATATTTTTCTTAATGTTGTTTATATCGCCGTCGATATCGAGCTCCTCGAAAAACAGAGTTTCAAATACTTTTTTCGTATTTTCCTCTGTATCGGTAGAAGCGAAAATACCCCAGTAATTATCCTCGTCTGATGACAGCGTGCGGAAAATGTAATTATTCTCTTTATTAAAATAATAAAGTTTTACCATCGAGGATTTGGGAAGATAGCCGAAATGAAGGCCGGTGCGTCCGTTCGCTGACATTTCTTTCATCGACGCCGCAATCGAATTTACGTTGACATCGAGGTTGTCGAAATGATTCAGATTGTCAAGTCTGTGTTTCAGATACCTCTGCCTGTCGGAATACTTTGCCGATTTTTCGATAAAATCGTCTATTTTGGGTTTAAGCCCGGAGATAAACAGATTGATGTCGGAATTGTCGAAATCGGTTTCCTGAAGGTATTTCATCAAAGTCTGGCAGTAAGTTTCCGTCGCCTTTTTTCCGGTGCCGAAAACATTTGTAAGCTTTGCGCCGTCAATCGGATCGCCGGCGGACTTAGCAGTTTCCTCAATGCTGTTTATAACCGCCGTAAAAGGCGAAGGAGACGACGCCTGATTATATCCCTCGTCGCGCGTCAGAATGTCGATTGTGTTTTCTATCGCAATGTAGTCAACGCTGAGAATACGCATCAACGTCTCGTTCAATTTCTGAACGGGACCCGTTATTCTGACGACTTTCATTTTTTCTATTGCCAAATTATTTTCACCGGCTTTTTTAAAAAATTTATATAAATAAAAGATAATTTCAATTTTTAGACGAATGTTTTATTACGAATAAACACCCGTGAGCAGCTTTTCCGCCTGTTCGCGCGGAAGATTATATCTTACCGATTCTATCGCCCTGATGATATTTTTAATCTCTATTCCGCTCAGTCCGACATATGCGAAAACAACCATATCGGGGTCTGTGGAATAAGTCATGGCGTCGCGGAGTATTCGATAAAGGTAATTTTCCGACGCCGACTCGTAAGATTCTCCGTCTTTGTCCGCCAAATCTTTGTAGACCGTAGCGGAAAGAATGCCGTCAAGCTCGGATATATCGCCCGCGTTAGCCATTTTCGCTATTGTCTCGGGCTTAAGCCTCGACAGCCTTTCCGGACTTATATCAAAAGTGTACGTGCTTGAACCGGAAATTCTCTTAAGACGCTTGAAAATGCCGATTAGCTCTATATCGTTTTCCGTTTTGTACAGGTTCAAAAATTTTTTGTTCTTTCCGAAACGCTTTTTCGTGAGAGACAAATATTCTTTGTCAAGAAAATCGGAAAACACGGAATATACAGCCGTCATGCTCTCGGTTGCGATATATTTATCAACGGCGTCTTCGACTGAATCTTTATAAGGAGTTTTTGATGTAAGTTCAATAAGCTGTTCGGGATTTTTAATCTCGGCGAGCTTGTAGAGGTCAAGCCGCGATGTTCCGGCGAAATAGACGGGAAGAGAAGCTATATACGATTCGGATTTTGTCTTGAGCGAACTCAGAGCCGTTCTGATCTGAGCAAGGTCGTTTTCGGTGACGAAATACTCGTAAAATCTGTCGCCGGCAGGCTCCATATATCTTTTTATTTTCACCATATCCGTATAAAGCTTAAGCTGAAGCTGATTTTCAAGCCTGCGCCTTGAAATGTTAAGCTCCATGACAGGCTTTAAAACATCCGAATATGCCTCTGTATTTTCGAGCTTTTCGGCGGCGAGCGATACGGACGGGCAGGAAAGAAGTTCATCGAAATCCTTGTTTTCAAGACGTTTTGAGTACATTATCCTGCACAGCGCGTATACGGAATTTGCCGCAAATAATGCTTTAGCCATCGGCGTCTACTGTCCTTTTAAAAATCGTTTCAACCCATTTTTCATGGTTTGTCTTGTCCAAACGTTCAAATTTTTCTTTTAAATTCTGAACTGTTTTTTCTTGCTGCTCGATTTCCCGACGCTCAATATCCTGTCTCTCTTTTTTCCTTTTTGCTATTTCATCTCTCGCGTCGGAATCGGCCTTTCTGATTATGCTTTCCTTTTCGGAATTTACTTTTTCGACTGCCGACTGTTTAAGCTCTTCGACTTCTTTAATCTGTTTTTGAGCATTTTTGTCGGCGTCGACTATCTGTTTGAGAAAATCGTTTGTCATAAATTATTAAGCCGCCTTTTTTATACGGAAAATAGATAACCGGAAAATAAATAACATAAAAACGGATAAAATGATCCTATATTGAATGATAAATAATTATATCTATTTTTCGTCTGTTTTCAAGATTTATAGTAACACAAAATAATTAGGTTTAAAAAAAAAATTTGTTTATATTTTTATGGTAATATCATTTATATTTTTATTTTAAAATTAAAACGCTTGTTTCGGAAACGTTTCCGAAACAATATTTACAAAAACTCCGGCGGAAAAGACCGTCGGAGAAATATTTTTTTAAATCCGAGAAGTAAAGATTACTTAAGCTCGACCTTGCCGCCTGCTTCTTCGATCTTCTTCTTGAGATCTTCTGCCTCGTCCTTGGCAACAGCCTCTTTAACTGTCTTGGGCTCGGAAGCGGAAGCCTCAACGAATGCCTTGGACTCGCCGAGTCCTAAGCCGGAAATCTCACGGATAACCTTGATAACTTTGATCTTAGCCGCAGCGTCAAATCCTGTAAGAACTACGTCAAACTCTGTCTTCTCTTCAGCTGCGGGAGCTGCTCCGCCTGCGCCTGCGCCTGCTACCGCTACGGGAGCCGCAGCCGATACGCCGAATCTGTCTTCTACTTCTTTAACAAGCTCGGAGAGCTCGAGAACGCTGAGCTCAGCGACTTCATCAACAATTTTTGTGACTTTTTCTGATGCCATTGTAAATTTCCTCCAATGAAAAAAAACGGTAAATAATTTTAATTTAGCGAGCCGGATATAATCCCGGCTGATTCGGGAATAATATTATTCCTGAGCGGGAGCCGCTGTCTCTTCTGCCGGAGCTGCCGCATCCGATGCGTCTCCGCCTTCTTCTTTCTTGTCCAGAACAGCCTTTGCAGCTCTTGCGAACGCAGCCATCGGCGCCTGGAATACTGCCGCAACCGTAGCAAGAAGTTCTTCCTTTGAAGGAAGCTTTGAGAGTTCTTCAATCTTTTCGAGAGAAATAACTTCTCCGTCAAGGAAACCGCCCTTTAAAGCAAACTTCTCGTGGCTTTCCGCGAACTTGGAAAGAATCTTAGCCGCCGCGACATAATCGGATTCGCTTATAGCGATAGCAGTAGTGCCCTCGAGCGTATCCGAAAGAGGAGCGAGGTCGGTGCCCTCGAACGCTCTTCTCAATATAGTGTTCTTGACTACCGAGTAATAAACTCCGCTTTTTCTGAGGTCCGCTCTGAGTGATGTATCGTCGGAAACGCTCGTTCCCGCGAAAGATACAAGCACGCCCGCTACGGATGAATCAAGCTTTGACTTGATGTCCGCCACCTGCTGTTTTTTCTGCTCTAATACCTGTGCGCTTGGCAAATTTTTTCACCTGCCTAAAAAATAATTTAATTGTGACTGTTCCGAAAAAATAAATCCCCTGTTTTCCGCAAAGAAGACAGGGGAAATGAATACAAATTTAAATTTTATATTCGCTCCTCGGCAGGCGGTGACAAATGACACCATTAAGCTTGACAATTCAAGCGCCGGCTGTCTTCAGAACAGCTTATTTATATTAACACAAAGTAAATGATGTGTCAATACTGTAAATTTGAGAATTTAAAGAAAACCTTTTTATCAGCCTTCCGCTGCGGGAGCCGCCGCGGTGACCTTTGTCGGATTGACCTTTACGCCGGGACCCATAGTCGTCGCAACTGTGCATGACTTGATATACTGACCTTTAGCCGCCGCCGGTTTAGCCTTAACTATAGCGTCAAGAAGAGTAGAGAAGTTTTCATAGAGCTTGTCGGCTCCGAATGAAGCTTTTCCGATAACGCAGTGAATTATGTTTGACTTGTCAAGTCTGTACTCTATTTTACCTGCTTTGGCATCCTGAACAGCCTTTGCCACGTCAGGAGTAACCGTTCCTGCCTTCGGCGAGGGCATAAGTCCTCTGGGTCCTAAGATTTTACCTAAACGTCCTACAAGTCCCATCGTGTTGGGAGCGGCTATAGCTACATCGAAATCAAGCATACCGCCCTGAACCTGAGCTACGAGATCTTCGGCGCCAACTATCTCCGCGCCGGCCTCTTTAGCCTTGTCGGCATCGGCGCCCTTCGCGAATACCGCAACTCTGACCTTTTTGCCTGTTCCGTTGGGAAGAACTACCGAACCTCTGACCTGCTGATCGGCGTGACGAGAATCAACGCCGAGCTTTACATGAACCTCTACGGTCTCGTCGAATTTAGCTTTAGCGGTAGAACAAGTTACCGTAAGAGCCTCCTTCGGGTCGTAAAGCTGAGAAAGATCGTTATTTTTTACACTGTCTGTATATTTCTTGCCGTGTTTCATCTTTTAATCCTCCCCTTATCAGTCAGAAATTGTAACGCCCATGCTGCGGGCTGTGCCTTCGACCATACTCATGGCGGTCTCAACCGAAGACGCGTTGAGGTCGGGCATTTTCTGTTCGGCTATTTTTCTGACCTGCTCTTTTGTGATGCTTGCGACCTTTGTCTTGTTGGGGACTCCGGACGCCTTCTCTATTCCTGCCGCTTTCTTGATAAGAACAGCCGCGGGAGGAGTCTTTGTGATGAATGAAAATGTTCTGTCGGCGTAAACCGTGATGACAACGGGAATAATAAGACCGATGTCATTTTTTGTACGCTCGTTGAACTGCTTTGTGAACTGCATGATGTTAACGCCGTGCTGTCCCAAAGCCGGTCCTACAGGGGGAGCCGGTGTGGCTTTTCCTGCGGGAATTTGAAGCTTGATGTAACCTACAACCTTCTGTGCCATTTAAAATTGCCTCCAAATAATGTGGTAGTGGCGAACGCAGTTTTGAATTGCGTCCTCCCACAAGACCGGTGATATGCCCGCGGTCTTATGAAAAGCGGAAATTATCCGCCGATCACCTAAATTGTTTTTTTGTTCCGCGCTTTAATTTTCAGTATTCGGAACATTTAAAATAAATTATCCGGTTTAAAAGTCAAAAATCAGTCTTCGACCTTTTTTACCTTGTCGAGAGGAAGCTCTGTCTGAGTATCCTGTCCCATCATCGAAATCTTCACGGTAACCGTGTTTGCCGGAATGTCGACGCTTACGACCGTACCTATTGAACCGGAGAAAAGCTCGTCGAGTATTTCTACCGAGTCTCCCGCTTCGTAAGATACCTCAACTTCTTTTCTTTCGACGTTCAGCGATCTCGCCTCTTCATCCGAAAGATACCTCGGTTTGCTCTCCGGACCGACGAAACCCGTTACGCCTCTCGTGTTTCTCACGACGTACCACGCATCGTCTGTCATCTTGTAAACGCTGTATTTTTTGCCAAGCTTTTCATTTTCCTCTTCGGTGTAATATACGCCCATCTTGACAAAAACATAACCCGGGTAAATTTTTCTCGTTATTGTTTTTTTGCCGCCTTTTCCGTCGTTTGTCTGAACTGTCTCGGTGGGAACTACCGCATCGAGAATTTTTCTCTGTTTGTCCATCTCGCGGTTCACGGCGACTTTTTTGATGTTTTCTGCCACCTTGTTTTCATAACCGGAGTATGTATGAACGACAAACCACTTTTCATCCTCTATTACAGGGTTCTTGTCTACTCTGTTATCTTCTTCCATTATATCGTAAACTCCCGCTGAAATTAATCATTTCGAAAATGATTGATTTTATTGCCAATCAAATCAGTTCAAACATTCATAAATGCGGGCAGAAATCAAATTCCGCCGGCATCCGTAGAAAAAAACGAACCTGAAAAACCTTGTCAGCTTACCTGTTCGGCTGTCGTACTTTCGGCTGCCAGAGCATTGGTCAGCTCCGCGCTTTCGGCGTTGGAATTAGACTCCGCCTCGGCGAGAGATATTGACTCCTCCTCCTGAACCTGTTCGGCATGATTTTCAACGGCGTCCTGAAGTCCTCTTACGCCTCTCTGGAAACCAAAGTCAATCAGCCATATGAAAGCTCCGACAACGATTATCGTAACCAAAACCACGGCGGAATTTTTCCAAACCGTCTTTGCGTCTGGCCAAACGATTTTCTTGTTTGTGCCGGCTATATCCTTGAAAAACTTCTTGATAGCGCGCCACATTCTCTGAAAAATGTTGCCCTCTTTTTTCTTTTTCGGCTTCGAATCCTTGATTCTCTGCTGTTTGGCCTTCAAAGCCTCTTTCTCAGCCTGTTTCTGAGCCTTTTTAGCGTCTTTTTCCGATAAATCGGCGCTCTTGTCAGGCTTTGTGTTCTTATTTTTGTCGTCAGCCACTTGAAGAACTACCTCACTTTCGCAGCATCAATGAGAAATTTAACCTTACTTGGTTTCTCTGTGAACCGTGTGTTTCTTGCAGAACGGGCAGTATTTTTTCATTTCAAGTCTGTCCGGCGTGTTCTTTTTGTTCTTCATCGTGTTGTAATTGCGCTGTTTGCACTCAGTGCAGGCAAGAACTACTTTTGTTCTCATTTTTCGGCACCTCCATTTAAAGTATAAGCCTCCCTCTTTTTCAGCCGAGGGTCGGTATATTCCGTAAATTGACCGCGAATTTTTCATGCGGCTGTCGGAAAAATTTTTCCAACATAAAAAAGACCCTCAAAGAGGTGTAACAAATATATCACAAAAATAAAATTATGTCAATAGTTTTAAATAATTTATTTGGAAATTGAAAAATATTTTTCCGAAGCATATAAGCCCCGGCTTTATAGGTAAGCCGGGACTTTGCGGACAATTATTTAAAAAAGACCTCGAACGCTCTGTACGCCTGCCAGAGATCCGTTTTTGAAATAACCTCAAACGGCGCGTGCATTGACAGCACAGCGACTCCTACATCTACGACGTCTACGTCTAAATCCGCGACGAACTGAGCGACGGTTCCGCCGCCCCCGACGTCAACCTTGCCGAGAGCTCCAAGCTGCCATACCACATTGTTGTCGTCGAGCATGTTTCTGACTTTTCCGAAAAATTCCGCCGAACAGTCGGAAGTGCCGCTTTTGCCTCTCGCGCCGGTATATTTCATGACGGCTACGCCTTTATTTAAATAAGCGCAGTTGTTTTTGTCCATGACCTCGGGATATGTGGGATCATACGCGGCTGTCACGTCTGCGGAAAGACATTCTGATTTTCTCAGAACCTGCCAGCCCTCAAGTCCCTCGGACTTTGCGAGGTCGTTTATGAAATATTTCATATATGAAGATCTAAGACCCGTGTTGCCCATGGAGCCTATCTCCTCTTTGTCGGTCAGCACCGACATAACAGTATATTCGGGGTTTTCGGCGTTAATACATGCCTGCGCCGCCGGATACGCGTCTACATTGTCATCGTGACCGTACGCGCCTATCATGGAACGGTCAAAACCTATATCCACGGCCTTGAAAGCCGGAACAGCCTCGAGCTCGGACGAGAGAAAATCCTCCTCTGTCACGCCGTATTTTTCAAATAAGAGATTTAAAATATTGAGCTTTATATTTTCGCTCGAATCATCGCCCTTGAAAGGTCTTGAACCCACAAGAAGATTGAGATCTTCGCCTTTTACTCCCGACGCGAGGCTCTTTTTCTCCTGCTCCTGTGCAAGGTGCGGAAGAAGGTCGGTTACGACGAATTCAGGATCGCCGTCGTCTTCGCCTATATTGACATTTACCTTTGTTCCGTCTCTTTTTACCATAACGCCGTGGAGAGACATCGGAACAGTCGTCCACTGGTATTTTTTAATTCCGCCGTAATAGTGTGTTTTAAATAAAGCGAGACCGCCGTCCTGGTAAAGAGGATTCTGCTTTAAGTCAAGCCTTGGGGAATCTATGTGGGCTGCGCATATTTTAACGCCTTCCGAAAGGCTCTTTTTTCCTATTACACAAAGAATAACGGCCTTTTCCCTGTTTACAAAATATACTTTGTCGCCGCTTGAATATTTTTTGCCGAACTCGTACTCCTTGAATCCTTTTTCACGTGCTTCGGAAACTATTTGGCGCACTCCTTCCCTTTCGGTCTTGGCGTTGTTCATAAACGTCTTGTATTTTTCGGCGAAATCGTAAGCTTTTTTTATTTCCCCGTCGCTCATTATTTCATAAGTATTCTTTTGCTTGAACATAAGCTTTTCTTCAAGGCTTTTTATTTCATCTTCTGTCATTTTTTCTCTCCCTTTCCTGAAATAATATTTATGTAAGACCGTATTTGTCGGTAAAATCTTTCAGCTCTTCCTTTATATCGTAAGGAGCGTAAGATTTCACGATATAGTCGGATTTATCAATAAAGAATTTTTCATCGAGCTGGGCGCTCATTCTTCTTTTTGCCTGCTCCTCGGTGACAGAATCCCTGTCCATTATCCTTTTAAGCCTTATTTCTTCCGGACATAAAACCGAAATTACAACATCGCATTTTTTGTCTGCTCCGCTTTCAAAAAGCTGTGACGCATCCATTACGGCGGCTTTCGCGCCTTCATTCAATGCGTCGTCAATCTCGTCAAAAGAGATTTTAAGTATCGCCGGGTGCATAATTTCATCGAGTTTTTCAGTCTTAAGTTTATCCGAAAAAGCTCTGTAGGCGAGCAGTTTTCTGTCAAGCGTACCGTCATTTTTTATTATGTCTTTTCCGAATACCGCTGAAAGTTTATCTAAAACTGGAGATCCCGGCTCGACGACTTGTCTGGCTATTTTATCGGTATCGGAAACAAAGCATCCCAAACTTTTAAGGTATTTCGCAACGTACCCTTTTCCGGCTCCGGTAAGACCTGTAAGACCGATGACGGGTCTTTTGTATGCGGAAACTATTTTGAACGCCGCCGCTCTGTAAAGTCTGTTGCATACGGCGAGACCTACGCCTCTTTTTGAAGGAGACCTGACAAAAGCTTTTTTTACATTTAGTTCGTCAAGCTCTCTCAAAGCGTCATAAAGTCTTTCGGCTGTCGTGAGAGGATCTTCTTTTTTCCCGAACGATACGGTTTTTTCTCCGGAAAAATATTTTTCCTCTCCGTCAAAGCATATTATTCCGTCGTGGGTATGATTTTGGGCGTAATCGATAAATTCGTCAAGATTTCCTTTTACAACCGTGACATCGGCCTTTGGCGAATAATGTTTGTATTTCATACCCGGGCTTTCGGCTTTTTCACCGCTTTTTAAAGGATTTAAAGCGGCGCCGGATATTTTGACCGAACCGCATACATCTTTTATTTCACCAGGCGTTATCTTTCCGGGTCTTAAGATAACCGGGACCGAGCCTTCAAAAGAGACAACTGTAGACTCAACGCCTATTTCGCAGTCGCCTCCGTCGCAGATTGCGTCAACGCGTCCGTACATATCGTCTTTTACATATTTAAAAGAAGTGGGCGACGGCAGTCCGGAAATATTTGCGCTCGGAGCCGCAAGCGGGCATGAATTTCTGATTATTTCCCTCGCTATCGGATTTGACGGCATTCTGACTGCCACGGTGTCCAATCCGCCCGATGTCCTGTTCGGAATTTTTTTTGATTTTTTTAATATTATTGTGAGAGGCCCAGGCCAGAATTTTTCGGCGAGCTTTTTCGCATTTTCAGGAATATCTTCGACGAGGTCAGCCCATTGCGATATATCGGATATATGGACAATCAGCGGATTGTCCGAAGGTCTGCCCTTTGCCTCGTATATTTTTTTGACCGCGTCCTCGTTTTCCGCGTCGGCAGCGAGACCGTACACAGTCTCTGTCGGTATTACGCACAGACCGCCGTTTTTAAGTATGCTTGAGGCCTTTAAAATATCGTCTCTGTCTTTTTCTGCGTCTTTGGTCGTAAGGATAGCTGTTTTCAATTTATCATTTCTTCCTAAAATATCACGGCGGAAAATAATCAGACGTCCTGTCCGCCGTTTTCAAGTTTTTTCGCAGTGTCGAAGGAAATAAGCGCGTCGATAACAGAGTCGAGGTTGCCGTTCAGAATATTCTGAACTCCGTATACCGTAAGACCGATTCTGTGGTCGGTTACCCTGTCCTGAGGAAAATTGTACGTTCTGATTTTTTCGGACCTGTCGCCTGTTCCGACCTGGCTGTGGCGCTCGCTGTCTCGTTCGGCTCGTTTTTTCTCCTGTTCGATATTGTAAAGCCTGGTTCTCAGAAGTTCAACGGCTCTGTCTTTATTCTGGTACTGGCTTCTTTCCACCTGACACTCGACAACCATACCTGTCGGTATGTGAATGACTCTGACTGCAGACGACGTTTTGTTTACCTTCTGTCCGCCTGCACCCGACGAGCGGAAAACTTCGAATTTGAGATCTGCCGGGTCAAGTTCAAAATCCACCTTCTCCGCCTCCGGCAAAACGGAAACAGTCGCCGTGGACGTGTGTATTCTTCCGCCTGATTCCGTCTGCGGAACTCTCTGAACTCTGTGGACGCCGGACTCGAATTTATACCTTGAGTAAGCGTCCGCTCCGCTTATCATCACCGACGCTTCTTTTACTCCGCCGAGTTCCGTTTCGTTCAGATTCAGAATTTCCGTTTTAAAACCGCACTTGTCGTTGTACATAAGATACATTCTCAACAGGTCGGAAGCGAAAAGCGCGCTCTCTTCGCCGCCCGCGCCGCATCTTATCTCAAGAATGATATTTTTGCCGTCGTTTGGATCTTTCGGAATAAGAAGAATCTTAAGCTCGTTTTCAAGCTTCTCGATTTTTTCTTCGAGGCTTCTGAGCTCTTCCTTCGCGAGCTCCTTCATCTCCTGATCGTTTTCGCTGCCGATGATTTCAAGGCAGTCTTTTTTTTCGTCCGTCGTTTTCCTGTATTCCCGGTATTTTGAAACAATAGGCTCAATTCCCTTCTGTTCCTTCAGAAGAGACGACATTTTTTCGGAATCGGAAGATATTTCGGGCGAGCATAAAAGCGCGTTTATCTCGTCGTACCTTCTCGATACCTTTTCAAGCTGTGAATCAATATCCATCAATCAAAAACCGAAAACCGCGCGAAAAAAAATTTCATGCGGCACAAAAAAAACGAAAATAAAAACCGACGGGCAGAACGGAAAAATCAGTCGTCGTCGCCGTCTAAATCGAGTTTATCGAGAATATCTCTGAGAACTCTTACCTGCTCCTTTGTCAAAGTTATTCCCTTTCCCATGCTCTTGTGGTCCGGACCCCAGTCTCTAATATCGTATTTTGGAGGTCTGTCGGACCATGATACCAAATTAAGTTCTCTCTGCCATGTGCCGGACTGAGAGATTACTCCGAGCTCTTCAACTATTTCGTGTTTAAATTCAGGCATAATATTATCCTCCTGTAATTATATTTATATAGTTATATTATTTAATATTTATTATATTAAATAATATAATAAATTTCAATAGCAGTTATACAAAAAATTGCAAATCTTTGATTTTTTTATTAAAAAGAAGAGTCCGGCGGTATTTCACGTCGGACTTTTCTTTTTGTCGGATCATATTTTTGAAAGGAATGGTATATATAAAAAGGAGGTCTGTTAAATTAATAAAAGTTGTGGTTTATGTTTTTGTCTCTCTGTCATTTTTTTAGTCCCGGACTTCAATCTGAAATTTCATTTTCAAAAAGAAGTCCGTATTCAAAGCCTCGGATCGGGTTTATGGTTTTTGTCTCTCTGCCATTTATCTCTCCTCGGTTTACGGCTAAAATATACTCCCGGTTAATTAAAATAAACTTGAGCGGAATTTTAATCAACCTTAAAATCGAAAATTTTTTAAATTTTACGGTTTTAAGATAAATTTAACTGTTCTATAAGCTTTATTTAAGCTTTTACTTGGGATTTTGAGCCATTTCCGCCTCAAATACCGTAATTTTTGAAAAAACGAAAACGTTTCCGCAGCAAAAAAACAGTAAAAAACGCGTTTTTAATGTTAAAATACAACCTGCACCGCGAAATTTATTGAAAATATTTTATTAATTTTATAATTGTTGAATAAAGAGTTTTATTATGATATAATTTTTTAAATATAATATCAGGAGGATTTTTCATTTGAAATTTTTTCAGGACGCCGTAGAAGTCGCGTTCACGGGTCTTAAACATACATTCACGGTATCGTCCGTTTTCTGTGAATTCAGTATAGGCGGCCGCGATTACTCAATAAAATGGTACGGGGTAATAATAGCTTTCGGCTTCATACTCGCCGCTCTGTACGGCGGGAGGCGCGCGTACACATGGCACATGGACATAGGCAAAATGCTGGATATACTTTTTTTCGGCACGATTGGCGGAGTACTTGGAGCAAGGATTTACTATGTGATTTTCCGCTGGGAATATTATTCCGTTCATCTATCGGAAATTTTTAAAGTATGGCACGGAGGTCTCGCAATTTACGGTGGAGTAATCGGCGGACTTATAGCGGCTTTTATCACAAGCAAAGTTATAAAATTGAATTTCATGAATCTTCTCGATTTAGCCGGTATGAGTTTTCTTATCGGTCAGGGAATAGGCAGATGGGGAAATTACGCGAACCAGGAGGCGTTCGGAGTGAATACGGACTCGCCGTTCGGAATGATTTCCGCAAAAACGACGAGATACATTTTGGAACATCAGTCCGAACTGCCGGGAGTTGATCCGTTCAAACCGGTTCATCCGACTTTTTTGTACGAATCGGTGTGGTGTCTGTTGGGATTTCTTGTGCTCTACCTTATATTTAAAAAGGGAAGAAGATTTTCGGGAGAAATATTTTTATCATACTTGATCTGGTACGGAGCCGAAAGAGCAGTAGTCGAGGGATTGAGAACAGACAGTCTTTATTTCGCGGGAACCGATATCAGAGTTTCTCAGGCGCTCGCCGCCGTCGGAGCTGTCGCCGCATTTGCCGCGCTGATTATTCTTGAAATAAAATTCAGAAAAAATCCCAAACCCGTCGAAGGTCAGGACTACTATATAGAGCCGGAGCCGTTTTTTAAATTCGAGAAAAAGAGAGCTAAAGGCGCGCCGGGCGAAAAAATACCGATTACAGACAAATTCAAAGACGAAACAGAAAAACCTGATGGAAACGACAGCGGCAGAATTTCGGATAAATAAAAAATTTAAGGAGAAAATATTATGTATACAAAAATTGACGGAAAAGCCGTAGCTGCGAAAATAAAAGACGAGTGCGCTCTGAAAGCCGAAGAACTGAAAGCCAGAGGAAAAGAACCGGGACTCGCAGTGATAATAGTCGGTAATAATCCCGCTTCGAGAGTTTACGTTAATTCAAAGGAAAGAGACTGCAAAGAAGTCGGAATAAATTCCTACGAATACGCCCTGCCGGAAACTACTACGACCGATGAGCTTCTTGAACTTATAGAAAAACTCAATAACGACGTCAGAGCGGACGGAATCTTATGCCAGCTTCCCGCGCCGAAACAGATAGACGAAAAGAAAGTTTTGAATTTAATTTCCCCCGAAAAAGACGTTGACGGATTTCATCCGGTAAACGTGGGACGTCTTGTCACAGGCGAAAAGGGATTCGTTCCATGCACTCCCGCCGGAATAATTGAAATGCTTAAATATTACTCGATTGACGCCGACGGCAAGAACTCAGTCATAATAGGAAGGTCAAATATTGTCGGAAAACCCATGGCGGCGTTGATGCTCAAAGAGAACGCTACTGTCACGGTATGCCACTCCCACACGAAAAATCTCGCGGATATTACGAGAAACGCCGATATTCTCATTGCCGCTGTCGGCAAGACGAAATTTGTCAAGGCCGATATGATAAAAGACGGCGCAGTCGTCATTGATGTCGGAATGGACAGAGACGAAAACGGAAAGCTCTGCGGAGACGTTGATTTTGAAAACGTCGCGCCGAAGTGCTCTTATATAACGCCTGTTCCGGGAGGAGTGGGACCGATGACGAGGGCGATGCTTTTAAAAAACACTCTGACCGCCGCCAAAAATTTTATGTCGGTAAAATAAATTATTTTTAAGTTAAATTTATTTAAAATTAATTTTCTCTCAAGCTGACAACGCTATATTATATTCAATTCCAAAAGAAAGAAGACGATTCCGATGTGGCAATACAGCGGAGAAATGAAAAACAGCAGGAGAAATTAATATAGATTTTTTCATATGGTTCCTACCTACAAAAAAGCCGAGGTCTGATTTTTCCACGGCTTTTTTCATATATTGAAAGATGATGATTATCAATATTTAGATTAGCTCTCTATTGGAAAATTGCGAAAAACAATATATATTGATTTTCGCGTAAGCTATTGACAACTTAAAAAAAACTGATATAATTATTTTAGTATTCAATGTTGTCGACATTTTTTGTTGCTGATAGTGAAGACCTCCTTTTATATTTTTTTAACAGACTGTTTGGAAAACGGTCTGTTTTTTTTGCCCTTTTTTATCTGCCGCGAAGCGAACCGCAGTTGATTTTTAAACGGCATATACAAAAAAAGAAATTTTCCCCGGTCAAATCAGCCGGGGAAATCTCTTGTTGAAGGAATCTTAATTTATGAAATAAAACAAAAAAGACAAAATTGAAATTATTCGGAACTTTTTGAATCAGTCGTTTTGTTGTTTTTAATGACGGAAAAAATTATCGAAACAATATTTACAAGCGTCGCAAATATGGCGTTAAGAAAATGGGAAAGTTCATCAAGCGGGTTATTGAGTTTGCTGTTCATAAAATTGCGCTTCCTAAATAATTAATTTTTTTATTATTATATCTCACAAACAAGATTACAAAATTATTATTTGGAAAAACAAAAAATAAATCCGTCTCTTTATTTTCAATATTTTATAAAATAATCTGCATTTTTAACATATTGACTTTTATGCAACATATTGATATAATGGATTCGCGACAGGAGGAATAATTATGGACAATAACGATACTTTCAACAATGATAACACTCAACAGGGATACGGTCAGCAGCCGCCTAAAGATAACGCTCAGCAGGGGTGCGGACAGCAGCCGTTTAACGAAAATTCTCAGCAGTATTACGG
>OMUY01000060.1 GCA_900314355.1 uncultured Eubacteriales bacterium
TGCGGGTGCTTTTGCAAATATCAACACTACGGAAAAGGAGGAAACAGACCCTGATGAACCCTAAGACGAAGAAGTTCTGGACGTGGAAGAATCAGGCCGAAGGCGAAGAGACGACCGAACGAGTTCTCGAACTCTACGGAACGATCGCCGAGGAAAGCTGGTTTGACGATGACATCACCCCGAAAATGTTCCGAGACGAACTCTTTTCCGGAACGGGCGATGTAACCGTTTGGATCAATTCCCCCGGAGGCGATTGTGTCGCAGCCAGCCAGATCTACTCCATGCTCATGGACTACAAGGGCAACGTGACAGTGAAGATCGACGGCATTGCTGCCTCTGCTGCTTCCGTCATTGCGATGGCAGGAACCAAGGTACTCATGGCACCTACGGCGCTCATGATGATCCACAATCCCATGACCATGGCATACGGCGATCACGAAGACATGCAGAAAGCAATTGAGATGCTGAACGAAGTCAAGGAAAGCATCATCAACGCCTACGAGATCAAGACGAATCTGTCGCGTGCAAAGCTGTCCCACCTGATGGACAGCGAAACATGGATGAACGCCACCAAGGCAATCGAGCTCGGCTTCGCGGATGACATGCTCACCGACGATAAGAAGACCGAAACTGACGAAATGCCTGCGTATGCGTTTTCCAGCAAGGCGGCGGAGACTTCTCTCATGAACAAGCTCGTCGCCTCGATCAGACCCAGAGCAGTGCAGCCGAAGGAAGCACCCGAACCCAAACCCACAGAAGTCAAGCATGGCCGCTCCGTCACTGAGCTGATGGAACGGCTCGATCTTTTGAAAAACTAAGGAGGAAAAACAATATGACGATTATCGAACTGCGTAACAAGCGTGCTCAGAAGCTCGCGGCGGCCAGAGCGTTTCTGGAGTCCCGTCGTAACTCCGAAGGCTTCCTGAGCGCGGAGGATGATGCGGCCTATGCCCGCATGGAAACCGAGATCACTTCTCTCGGCAATGAGATCGCTCGCATGGAGCGTCTCGAAGAGATGGATGCCCAGCTGGCCAAGCCCGTGAACACCCCGATCACTGCGAAGCCCGATGCCGGTGCAAAGATGGACACCAAGACCGGTCGTGCCTCTGACATCTATAAGAAGGCGTTCTGGAACAAGACGCGTTCCAAGGCGGACATGACCCCTGAGATGCGCAACGCGCTGCAGGAAGGCACCGACTCCGAAGGCGGTTACCTCGTTCCCGATGAGTTCGAGAACACTCTCGTTCAGGGGCTCACTGACAACGCCGTCATTCGTGCTCACGCCCACGTGATCACCACGTCCAGCGGCCTGCACAAGATCCCCGTCGTTGCCGCGCACGGCTCTGCCGCGTGGATCGATGAGGAAGGTGCGTACACCGAGAGCGATGAGACGTTCGGTCAGGTACAGCTCGACGCCCACAAGGTCGGCACCGTGATCAAGGTCTCTGAGGAACTGCTCAACGACTCCGCTTTCGACCTCGAGAGCTACATCGCTTCCGAGTTCGTTCGCCGCATCGGCGACAAGGAAGAGGAAGCCTTCCTCGTCGGCAACGGCACCGGCAAGCCCACCGGTATTCTCAATGCGACCGGCGGCGGTCAGGTCGGCGTCACCACCGCGTCTGCTACAGCGATCACGGCGGATGAGCTGATCGATCTGTTTTACAGCCTGAAGGCTCCTTATCGCAAGAACGCGATCTGGATCCTGAACGATTCCACCATCAAGGCCATCCGCAAACTGAAGGACTCCACCGGCAATTACCTGCTGCAGCCCGCTCTCAAGGACGGCGAAGTCAGCACCCTGCTCGGCAGACCGTACTTCACTTCCGCGTTTGCGCCTGAGATCGCTGCTGGTGCTAAGACCGTTGTCTTCGGCGACCTGTCCTACTACTGGATCGGCGACCGCGAAGGTATCTCCTTCAAGCGCCTCAATGAGCTGTACGCTGGCAACGGCCAGATCGGCTTCCTCGCTTCCAAACGTCTGGACGGCAAGACCGTTCTGCCCGAGGCGATCAAGATCCTGCAGCAGAAGGCGTCCTAAGGTGACGACCCATGAGCTACAACACCAAAAACTACGTTGAGCAAGGCGGAGAACGTCTTGTGATCGGCGGCGAGATGGAATTCAAGGAGGGAGCTCGGGTGACCGGGCTCCCCACCGCCATCGTGCTGGACTTTCATGGGCAGAGCTTAAATGCGGCGTTCAGAAACGCGATCGACGTCACAGAAGCAATCCCTCTGAGCCAGTTCCTTAAAGCAACACGCTGTGAAAGCCCAATCATTCTTCGCGGAATTATGCTCGGCGATGATGAAGTTGGAGTTCAGGGAATGGCTACCATGACGGGACAAGGCATCTTTGCCATGGTCGGCTACAACGGCAATGGCGCGTCACTTCTTGGCGTGATCACACTGCTCCTTTATCAGTACGATGACAAGGTGTGGATGGTCGCTGATTCGCTTATTCCCTTCGAAGATGAATACGTCGATGGCGTAAATGTGTACCCGGACACCATGACAATGGTAATCGGCAACGAGCAGCAAATCACTGCCGAGGTCATTCCGGACACGGCGGTGAACAAGGCTACTCACTGGAGCTCCAGTGACGATAGTGTGGTAACTCTCAACGTAACGCCCGACGAATTCATTGATCCGAGCACTCCGGTATACGCTACCGCAGTTGGCGCTGGCAATGCAGAGATCACGGTCACGACCGACGAAGGCGGATACACGGCGACCTGCTATGTCACGGTTATTCCTGCGGTTGAAGAAAGCATGAAGAAATAAAAGGAGGCTGCGCGGATGGAAGAACTGTTACAGAAAGTCAAGGCAAACCTCATATTAGATCATTCGGCTGACGACGGACTGCTGCAGAGCTACATCCTCGCAGCCGTTTCTTATGCCGAAAGCTACCAGCATATCCCGGAGGGCTACTATTCCGAGAACGCCATGCCGCCTACCACAGAGCAGGCGGTCATCATGCTGGCAAGCCACTTCTACGAATCAAGGGACGGCAGCACGGGCGGTTTCTTTGCCGATAACGTGCAGGCCTCCCAGCAGGTATGGAACACGGTCAATCTGCTGCTCCGCCTCGACCGGAGGTGGCAGGTATGAGCTTCGGAAAGATGAACCGCATGGCGGAAATTGTCGAAAAACGTCGAGTGAAAGATGCCGAAGGTTTCAGCTCCGAGCAGGAAGTGACCCTCGCATCCCTTCGCGTTTATCGGGAAGGCCGTCACGGATCAGAGCGCTGGGCAAACCTCGCAGCGTTCTCAGAGGCAACCGACCTGTTTCGCTTCCGCAGGATACCGGATCTGACGGTTACCACTTCCCACACCATCGTGTGTGACGGAGAACGATTCGAGATCGTGTCCGTAGAGGATGTGAAGGGACGCGGCATGTATACGGAAGCGCTGGCGAAAAAGGTGGTGCCGAGCCGTGGCTAAGGTGGATATCAAAATGCCGGATGACTTCCTCAATAAGCTGCAGAACCTCGGCAGCGATGAAGACGGAATCGCCGAGCGTGTGCTGGAGGCAGGCGCGGAGGTCGTTGAATCGAAGGTCAGATCCAATCTTGCCTCGGTCATCGGCAGAGGTACGAAAACGGAGTCCCGCTCCACCGGACAGCTGCTATCGGCGCTCGGCGTCTCCGGTGTTCGTCTGGATCGTGAAGGCAACCATAACGTGAAGATCGGTTTCGCAGAAGGACGAACGGATGGCGAAAGCAATGCAAAGCTCGCCAACATTCTGGAATACGGGAAACACGGCCAGCCTGCAAAGCCGTTTCTGAAACCGGCGAAATCCGCTTCAAAGGCTGCTGCCATTGAGGCGATGAAGCAGCAGTTTGAAAAGGAGGTCAAAGGCAGATGAGCATACTGGAAGAATTGACATCACTGCTCACGCAGGGAGACTTCCCAGTTGAAACGGGCATCTTCTCTGAAGAGGCACCGGACACGTACATCGTGATCACGCCTCTGTCGGACACCTTTGACCTGCATGCGGATAACGAACCCGGCATTGACATACAGGAAGCGCGGATTTCCCTGTTTACAAAAGGCAGCTATACGGCGATGAAGAACAACATCGTTCGGATGCTGTTGCAGGAAGACTTCACGATCACGGACAGGTTATATAACGGCTACGAAACCGGAACCGGTTATCATCACTACACCGTGGACGTAGCCAAATTCTACGAATACGAAATGGAGGAATGATCAATGGCAACCATCGGTCTGGATAAACTTTATTATGCCCCGATCACCGAGGATGAGCAGGGCGAAGAGACATACGGCACTCCGCAAGTGCTGGCAAAAGCAATGACCGCAGATTTGTCGGTCGAGCTCAATGAGGCGACCCTGTACGCTGACGATGGCGCATCGGAGGTCGTCAAGGAATTCAAAGCAGGCACGCTGTCCCTCGGCATCGATGATATCGGCGCAGCGGTCGCAAGCGATCTCACCGGCTCTACGATTGACGCAAATGGCGTCATTGTTTCCGCCTCTGAGGATGGCGGCAATCCCGTTGCGGTCGGATTCCGCGCGAAGAAGTCAAACGGCAAGTACCGCTACTACTGGCTGTATCGAGTGAAGTTCGGCATCCCTGCTACGAACCTCGCAACGAAGGGCGACAGCATTACCTTCTCTACGCCGACCATCGAAGGTACGATCATGCGCAGAAATAAGGAAGACGCCTTTGGCAAGCACCCGTGGAAGGTGGAGGTTACGGAGGGCGCAGAGGGCGTCGATCAGGAAGTGATCGACGGCTGGTACGAAGAGGTTTATGAGCCTGTTGCCACTCTCAATCTCACTCCGACACCGATCGACCTTCCCGGTGGCAGCGAGATCAGATAACAAGGAGGGATTGAGATGGCTGACGAACGCAGCGCAATGATCAAGATCGGCGGCACCGCCTACGAGCTGGTGCTGACGACCAAGGCAACAAAGGAAATCGCCGGTCGTTACGGCGGCCTCGAAAACCTTGGCGACAAGCTCATGAAGAATGAGAATTTCGAGATGGCCATTGAAGAAATCGTATGGCTCATTACGCTTCTGGCAAACCAGAACATTCTCATCCACAATCTCAAGCACAAGGATGATCCGAAGGATCTGCTCACAGCAGACGAAGTCGAGCTGCTGACCGTTCCGTCAGACCTTGCCGAGTACAAATCCGCAATCACGGAAGCTCTGTACAAGGGCACGAAACGGAACATCGAAAGCGAGGCTGACCCAAAAAACGCGGAAGTCGGGTAACAGACGAAGAACTGTTTACCCGACTGTTATATTACGGCATCGCCCAGCTTCACCTGACGCAGGATGAGGTCTGGACGATGCCGTTTGGTTTGCTCCTCGATTTGTGGGAATGCCATAAGCAGTATAACGGGCTGGCAACCCCGAAGCGGGAGCACTTTATCGATGACATTATCCCTGACGGAATCTAATGGAAGGAGGCGATATCCGTGGCAGACAATTTCGGTCTGAAGATCGGTCTTGAGGGCGAAAAAGAGTTTAAGAAAGCACTGGCGGATATCAACTCCACCTTCAAGGTGCTGGGATCGGAAATGAAACTCGTCTCCTCCCAGTTCGATAAAAACGACACATCCGTCAAGGCGCTGACGGCGCGAAACGAAGTCCTGAATAAGGAAATCGATGCGCAAAAACAGAAGATCGAAACGCTGCGAGCTGCGCTACAGAACGCTGCAGAATCCTTCGGCGAAAATGATAAGCGCACGCAGAACTGGCAGATCCAGCTCAATAATGCAGAAGCTGCGCTCAACGGCATGGAGCGAGAGCTGGATGATAACAACAAAGCGCTTGCAAACGCCGAAGAGGGTTTCGACGATGCCGGTAAAGAGGCGGATGAGTTCGGTGATGAAGTCAAGGATGCCGGTAAGCAAAGCGATGATGCTGGAAGCAAGCTGTCGAAGCTCGGCGATGTAGCGAAGACAGTCGGCAAAGCTATGGCAGCGGCGATGGCGGCGATCGGAACGGCGGCCATTGCAGCTGGCAAGCAGCTCTGGGATATGGCGAATCAGACGGCTACGGTCGGTGACACGATTGAAAAGAACAGCCAGAAGGTTGGCTTGTCCTACGAAAGCTACCAGAAATGGGATTACGCCATGCAGCTCGCTGGTACGTCTATGGCCAGCTGCACCACAGGTCTGAAAACCCTGACAAACACCTTCGACGATGCCCAGAACGGCAGCGCCGGTGCTGTCGAAAAGTTTGAACGTCTCGGCCTCTCGCTGGACGATCTCAAGGGCAAAAGCCGTGAAGAGGTCTTCGCTGCGACTGTCGCCGCGCTGCAGAACGTGACAGACGAAACGGAGAAAGCCGCTCTCGCAAATGATATGTTCGGCAAAAGCGGTCAGGATCTGCTACCGCTACTGAACCAGTCCACGGAGGCAACACAGGCACTGCTTGATGAAGCAGAACAGTACGGCATGGTCATGAGCGATGATGCCGTCAAAGCAAGCGCTGCCTTTCAGGACAGCCTTTCAAAGATGAAGGGCACCATCTCCGGCCTCAAGAACAACATCGTCGGCGATCTGTTGCCCGGAATTACGATGATCATGGATGGCATCTCTGATCTCGTGGCCGGAAACGAAGAAGCTGGCGAAGAGCTCAAGGCAGGCGTCGAAAGCGTAATTGCATCCATTTCGGAAATGATCCCGCAGGCTATCGAGCTGCTGTCGTTGATCATCGCGGCAGTGCTGGAAAGTGCGCCGCAGATCATTCAGGCGCTGGCACAGGGCATTTTGACGGCGATTCCCGCTCTCATTCCCGTGGTGTTGGAGGTGATCACGCAGATTGTGGGAATGCTCGTGGAGCTGCTGCCCCAGATCATTGAAGCCGGTATGCAGGTCATCGCTTCGCTCATCATGGGCATCGCAGAAGCACTGCCGACGCTGATTCCCCAGATCGTCGAGGTCGTTATGCAGATGGTGCAGACCCTCATCGATAATCTGCCCCTGATCCTCGATGCGGCATTGCAGCTGATTGAGGGACTGGCGCAGGGCATCTTGGACGCAATCCCGGTGCTGATTGAGGCACTGCCGGAAGTGATTATGGGCATCGTGAATTTTCTCTTGGATTCGATCCCGGAGATCATCGACACAGGCATTACGCTTCTGACATCCCTCATTGACGCGCTGCCGACAATCATTCAGACGATCGTGGCAGCAATCCCGCAGATCATCAACGGCATCATCAATGCAGTGCTGGGCGCGATTCCCCAGATCATTCAGGCTGGTATCCAGCTGCTGATTTCTCTGATTCAGGCGCTGCCGCAGATCATCACGACAATCGTGGCGGCGATCCCGGAGATCATCTCAGGAATCGTAAATGCCGTGATTAACAACATCCCGCTCATCGTGCAGGCCGGTATCGACCTGCTCACCTCGCTGATTCAGAACCTGCCCACTATCATAGTCGAGATCGTGAAGGCGATCCCGCAGATCATTACGGGTATCGTGCAGGCGCTCAGCAATGGCATTTCCTCCATCGCGGAGGTCGGCGCAAATCTGGTGCGCGGCCTGTGGCAAGGCATCCAGCAGCTTGCGAGTTGGTTGTGGGACAAGGTCTCCGGCTGGATCAGCAGCATCTGGAACGGCATTCTGGACTTCTTTGGCATCGCTTCGCCGTCGAAGGAAATGGCTTGGGTTGGCCAGATGATGGTCAAGGGTTTGTCCGGATCCATTGAGGATAACGGCGATGAAGCCGTGAAAGCAGCGGAAGCCATGAGCGAAGACATCGATGGTGTCATGCAGGATCTGGCAAAGGACATGAGCACTGCACTTCCGACAAATTTCGACATTGACGGAAGCATCGGCAGCGCGAAGGCATCTGCTGCGGGCGGACTCCTCACCAGCGGCATGCAGCTCGTCCTGAATATTACGAACTTCAACAACTACTCGAGCGAGGATATCGAGCAGCTGACCAATGAGATCATGGTCACTGCCGGTCAATTCGCAAAGCGGAAAGGAGTGGTATTCGCATGAACGCTTTCACCTATAACGGCACCTCGTCCTACAATTTAGGACTGAGGATCGAGAGCAAAAATGTGTTTTCCACTCCACAGTACGATACGACATTTCAGTCGATCCCCGGCAGGGACGGTGATCTCATCATTCCGAACGGTCGCTTCCCCAATGTGCAGGTGACATATTCGGTATTCCTCCCGGCAAAGTCGCAGGCAGAGCTCGCGCAAAAGCTCACGGCGGTCAAGGCGTGGCTGTTCACGGAGCCGGACAGGTATCACAGACTGAGCGACACTTACGAATCCGGATGCTTCCGAAATGCGGTCATCAACACGAACCTCAATATTGAGGATCAGCTGAACAAGATCGGTGTGTTCACGGTCAGCTTTTCGTGCCAACCGTTCAAGTACCTTGCAAGCGGCCAGACCGCAGTCACCTTTACAAATGGCGGCGGCACCGCGCAGATTACGAACCCAACTCCGTTCACCAGCAAACCGTTGATCAGGATCAACGGCAGCGGTGATGGAACACTGACCGTTGCAAACAGCAGTGGCATTACGCGCCTGCAGATCGAAGGCATCAATTCTTTCCTCTATTGCGATTCCGAGCAGATGAATTTCTATAAAGGCTCGGAGTCCATGAACGAAGCGGTCACAGCGGATCGATTCCCCGTACTGACGGCAGGCGCAAATGCCTTCGTCTTCTCTGGCGGGATCACGTCCATTGCCGTAACACCGAGGTGGGTGATGCTATGATTCCGGTACTATACAAAGCAGACGCAATAACGTTTTCCACCTTCGGCCTCGGCGTGCTTTCAGACTGTATCTCATGCGAGGTTACGGAAGAGCGAAACGGCGCGTTCGAGCTTGTGATGAAATATCCGACCACCGGCCAGAATTATGAGCTCATAAGAAGAGAGCGCTTGATCAAGGCGAAGCCGAACGATACGGCAAACGATCAGGTCTTCCGCATTTACAGGATCACCACACCGATCAACGGCATCGTGACGGTATACGCGCAGCATCTTTCCTATGACCTGTCGAACATCGCTGCGCTCTGCTGGTCAGATGAAAACATCTCGCCGACGCTCGCCATGAATCGATTGTTCAGCGAGACGGCCACGCCGCATCACTTCACCTGCCGGACAGACTACTCGGCAGCAAAAGCGTTTTCCATTACAAAACCGCAGAGTGTTCGCGCTTGCCTCGGCGGTGTGGCAGGATCCTTCCTCGATCTCTGGGGCGGCGAATATGAGTGGGACAACTGGCTTGTCTATCAGCACCAGAGGCGCGGACAGAATACCGGCGTCGTCATCGAATACGGGAAGAACCTCACCAATCTGGAGCATGACGGTGATAACACCGACGTGTACACGGATATCCTGCCGTTTGCCGTGCAGACGGATGAGGCCGGTGCGGAAACCGTGATCACACTGCCGGAAGTGCTGATTCCAATCACGAACTCGGAGCTGGTACAGCGAAAGACCCTCATCAAAGACTTTTCGGACGCCTTTGATTTTGGATCTGCGATCACACCGGACGCCCTGCGAGCGAAAGCGAACTCGTACCTTTCTTCCAATCCGATGGGTGTGACGGCACCGACGCTGACCGTGGCGTTCGAGCCGCTGTGGAAGCAGCCGGAATACGCAGCCGTGCTGGAGCGGGTTTCCCTCTGCGACACGGTAACCATCCGACATTCCGTTCTCGGGATCACAGCGAAGGCGAAGGTCGTCAAGACCGTTTACGATACGCTCTCCGAAAAATACGTATCCATTACGCTGGGCAGCACCAAGGCGAACTTGATCAATACAGTTTCGCAGGCAGAAGCTGCAGCGCAGGCGGTCTCCGCAAAGGTGGATCGATTTCCGGCGCTGATGACGGCAGCGATCCAGAACGCCACCGATCTGATTACAGGTCAGTCGGGTGGATATGTGGTCATCAACACAAACGAAGCAACCAGCGAACCATACGAACTGCTGGTGATGGACGCCCCGTCCATGGCAGAAGTAGTCAATGTTTGGCGCTGGAATGTGGGCGGTCTCGGCTTTTCCCATAATGGGTACAACGGCCCATATGAGACGGCAATTACCTCAGACGGCCAGATTGTTGCTGACTTCATCACTTCCGGAACATTGGTGGCGAACATCATCAAAGCCGGTGTGCTCTCCTCGCAGGACGGCTCGTCCTATTGGGATTTGGAAACCGGCGAAGTGGTGCTTCGCGCCTACGCCACTACGGAACAGATCGTCGAGACGAATGACAGGATCGACGAAATCGAGGAACAGAAGATGTACCGGCTGGTGATCACATCCAGCAACGGGAACATCTTTAAGAATAACAATATCCGCACGACCCTTTCAGCAATCGTGTTTTCGTGGGATGAGAACGTAACAAATGAGCTCGATCCCAATCAATTCATCTGGACGCGGGTTTCGGCGGACGATGTATCAGACCGAGCGTGGAACCAAGTGCACGCCGGAGGCACGAAAACCATTGAGATCACCAGAGACGATGTGGACGTGCGTGCGACTTTCTTCTGCGATCTGATTGATCCGGTCACAAGAAACAGCCTGTTAGGCTAAGAAGGAGGAAACCCAAATGAGCAGAGCTCAAGGCCAATTCACAATCATTGACTACAATGACGCGCTGACGCTGACCGGCTATATCGGCTGCAACCACCCCAAGACGCAGATGTTTAACCCGGACAACAACAGCTACACCCCGAACTGGGCATCGACCAATCTCGTGCTGACGCCCAGCCTCTATATCATCGGCACCACCACAGATCAGATCACGTCCGAAAACGTGACGATGGTCAAGTGGTATCAGGGCACGTCCACTACGGCGATTGCCTCGGGCGGCAACTATACGCTCAGCGGAACGAAGAGTCACATCCTGACCGTCAAGGCGAACATCATGGCAGGATTGCCCGGTGTGGACTTCAAGTGCGAGATTACCTATAGAGACCCCAGCACCGGTCTCACGCTGGTGCATCCGCTCTCGATCTCGTTCTCCCGCGTTGTAAACGGCAGCGGCATCGTGGATCTTATGGTAATGACGCCAAACGGCAACGTGTTCAAAAACAGCGAGGTCACGTCATTGACTGTAAAGGCAGAGCTGTGGCGCGGCTCGACGGTGGACACCACAAACGTCACCTACAAATGGGCGATCATGGATGCATCTGTCACGTCCAGCTCGTCCACGGGCTACGATGCAGATTTCGGAACCGGCTGGAGAAAGCTCAGCAATACCTCGAACATGTACTCCGGCTGCACAACGGCAACGCTGACGATCTACGCAGCGGCGGTCGATAGCTACGCCGTCATTCGCTGCTGCGCGAAGGACACGGATTCCGCGTCCCCGACCTACAACAGCAAGTTCTATGACGTCTGCACGTTCATCGACAACTCCGACCCGTTGCAGGTCATCGTCTCGTCCACAGGCGGCGATGTGTTCAAGAACGGTGTCGGCAGCACGGTTCTGACGGCGGTCTGCTATCAGGCTGGCGCAGAAGTCGATGCAGCTGGCACCGGCACCTACACGTGGACGAAGTACGATAAGGATGGCAATGTGGATACCGCGTGGGGCACGAACGGCAGCAAAACCGGCAAGACCCTTTCTGTCGGAACGGCAGATGTAGATACCAAGGCAACCTTCATGGTGCTGGTCGTCCTCTAACGGAGGTGATCCCATGCGGGCAATCGGACAGATTACGATCACCAATATCTGCGATGTCGTTGCTTCCGATACGCCACCGGAGAATCCATACATCGGGCAGCTATGGGTAGATACATCGGTGAACCCTCCGGAAACGAAGGTGTGGAACGGCGACTCGTGGGAAGTGCAGAACGATCTGGAAACGATACGCGTCGTCATTTCCACCCTTACCACAAAGACGGCGGAGCTGCAAAGCACGATCGACGGTCTGAACAGCTATGTCGGCAGTATGACGCAGACGATCGAAACGATCACGGACAGTCTCGGTAATGAGCAGCAGAGCGTGCTGGAAATGCAGGCGCAGATGTCTCAGCTGCAGCAGACGATTGAGGGACTGACAGTACAGGTGACGAACCAGTACGCTGGCGGCCTGAACTTCATTCAAAACTCAGCAGGTCTCAACGGCGTCTCCGACGACTGGGTGAAGACCGGAACGGTCACAGTCGATACGTCGACAGACACGCAGAACAACACAACCTCGGATTCCTGTTTCGTGCTTGGCTCGAATTCCACACTGAAGCAGACGATCACAGGGCTGGTAACCGGTGTGCCATATGCGTTCTCTCTACGAGCGAAGAAAACTAAAGCGAGCTATTCAAGCTACATCCGCGTGGAGTACAACGGCAATAAGCACGTCGATTTCTTCAACCAGACGACTACATTCGGCTGGAAGGATTTCAGCCTCGTCATTGATGACATCACTGACAGCACCATCGTCCTATACATCTACAACCGGTATGCGTCGCTGTATGTGTCGGACATCATGATGGTCGAAGGCTCGACCGTCCACAACTGGACGCCCGCTCCGAACGAGATCTACACGAACGAAGTGAAAATCGACAAGCGCGGCATCGCCGTTTCCAATGCGGCATCCTCCCAGCGGACGGTGATCACGAACACGGAGTTTGCCGGTTACTATAACGATGAGGTCATCTTCACGTTGAATAAGGACGAAACGCAGACGAAAAAGACCACCGTGGACGGCGAATTGACCGTTGGCAAAACCAAGTTCGTGCCGATGTCCACAGCATCGGACGGCTTGAACATCGTAATTCTTGACTAAGGGAGGGATGGCAGCATGGCAATGACAGGCGGAACTGCGTATCTGGTTAAATCCGAATACACGAACTCCGGCCAGAACAACTGGACGACCGATCTATACATCTACGTGAAGATCGTATCGCAGAACCCAGCGGCCAACACCTCCACAATCGCCCTCGGCATGTATGTGTATTCCAAATACAACATCGACTGGGGCGACTGGAGCAACGGCGGTCAGTCGTATGTCGGCACTGCAACCTCCGGTGCCAACTGCTTCACGTTCACGGAAGGCCAGACAGGCAGCGGCACCAAGTGGCTGACGGAGAACCATCAAGTCACCGTCACGCATAACGCAGACGGTACTCTGACCTTGCCGATCTACTGGCACTGGGGTGTTTACTCCACGTGGGGACAATACCTCGCGCCGTCAGGAAGCAAGAACGTCACGCTGACAGCGATCGACAGAACTGCGCCGACCGTAACGTTCAGCGTCAGCAGCATTACGGCGAACGGCTTTACGATCAACGCGTCCTCTTCTGCGACTGCGGATCTCTGGCAGTACAGCACGAACAACGGCTCTTCATGGACGCAGCTTTCGACTACGGAGGGAACTTCAGCAAGCAAGGTGGTCACAGGCCTCTCGCCAAACACCACGTACACCGTCAAGGTGAGAGCGAGGAAAAAGACCAATCAGGTCTACGGTACCTCATCGGCTGTGTCGGTCAAAACGCTGGGAGGCGCGGTCGTAAACTCCGTGAATGCTCTGACGGCGGACGCGGCAACAGTAAAGATCACCATGAACGTGACCGTGTATGAAGCAAGCTACACCAACACGCTGGTCATCAAAAAAGGGACAACGGCCTATCTCACGATCAGCGGCCAATCGTGGTCTGCAGGTACGGCAAACAGGACGATCACGCTGACGGCAGCGCAGCGAACAACGCTGCTAACGGCGATGGCAGCAGATAAATCCTTCACGGGAACATTTGAAGTCACATCCTACAGTGGATCCACGCAGATTGGCTCGGCATCGTCAAAGACGGCGACTGTCTCGACAACTTCTTCAAGCTCCGCGCCAACGCTATCAGGATTCACCTATGCCGACAGCTACGCGACCACAACCGCGATTACGGGAAACGATCAGATTTTCATTCAGGGCTATTCCAAGCTGACGGTTACGCCCGGTACGGCAACACCTAAGAACTACGCCTCGATCGCCAATTACACAGCGACATGCAACGGCGTTTCCGTTTCCAATACGACCGGCGACCCGCTCACAGTGGGTGTCGTTTCAAAGAGCGGAACCGTTGCCGTAGTACTGACGGTAACCGATAGCCGAGGATGGACGGCCAGCGTCACACAAAATATTACGGTCGTGGCATACGCGAAGCCGAAGGTCAACTCCCTGACGCTCAGAAGAACGAATGATATTGAAGCGGAGATGCAGCTCGTCTTCAACGGCACCATTTCGGCAATCACGGTGGACGGGACGCAGAAGAATTCGCTTCTGTACTGCCGTTACCGATACAAGGCGACCAGCGCGACCTCGTACAGCAGCTATGTCAGCATTCTTTCGGCTGTGACGCAGAGCGGGACATCGTTCTCATATTCCAATCTGGAGCTGCGCAACCTCGCGTCAGACCAGTCATGGGATGTGCATATCCAGATCCGCGACCAGCTGAACAGTCTGTCGTCACTGGATCTGTACTACGTTATTCCGCAAGGCACGCCGCTGGTGGCACTGCGAAAGACGAAGGTTGGCATCAATACGCCGACACCGGAAGCGGCGCTTCATGTCGTCGGTGATGCGAAAGTATCAGGTACGCTGACGGCCACAACGCTGTCGGGTGCGCTTGCACCTTCGAAACTCTCTTCTGCAGTTCCGATCAGCAAGGGCGGCACCGGCGCGACCACAGCAGCGGCGGCAAGAACGAACCTTGCTGTGCTCCCGCTCGCAGGCGGAACGATCACCGGACAGGTGCAGAAAGCTGGTGCAGGAAGCTCCTTCATCAACGGTCGAAGCAACGCCATGATCAGGGTAAACAGCTATACGAACACATCCTCGTTCTTCCCGGCGGTATCCATGAAAACACCGTCCGCATCTTGGGAGATCGGCGCTTACGGCGAAAGCTTGTACTTCGTGTACGCTACGGATGCGAACTTCGAAGCGGGAACGAACACGACACTGACAAGGTATATCAACTCCAGCGGTAACTTCAACGGGAAAGCAGCCAATGTTACCGGCACCGTGGCGCTCGCCAACGGAGGAACCGGAGCTACAACGGCAGCGGCTGCAAGAACGAATCTCGGTATTGCCTGTACATCGCTGTACAACGGAGAACTGACGACCGGCAGTATCACGTTCAACTACGGCAATTACAATGCCTACATCATTCTGGGCAAGCCCGGAACAGCGACAGCAATTGCCGGAATTGTGGTTCCGAAGGCCATGATCACAACCTCGGATGTGAAATACCAGATCACGGATGAATCGTACTACAGATGCTTCAATCTGAAGTATTCCAGTACGACCGTGACGCTGACAATCTCTACCGGCAGCGGATCTATCCTAAGAGTCTTCGGCATCAATTAAGGGAGGTGCAGCATGCAGGTATTACTGGAAAACGGGTATGTTTCGTCCTATGCGCTGGTTGGTACGCTGGTCGAAGGGATCGAGGTCGCAGAACCCGCAGACATCGAGCACTTCAAAGAGCACTACCAAGCATACCGGCTGCGAGACGGAACGCTGGAATACAGCGAAGATAAGAATACGGACAATGAACGAAAAGCACTTTGTGATGAGCTGCGGCAGCGGCGCGAAACAGAGTGCTTTTCCTATATCAATCGCGGCCAGCTGTGGTACGCACGTCTCACCGAAGAGCAAAAGGCAGAGATGCAGGCGTGGTATGCGGCATGGCTCAAAGTAACGGAAACACTGACGGTGCCGGAAAAGCCGTCGTGGCTACATTAACAATTCAAAGGAGGAAATCACGATGAAGGAATTTTGGACAACCATTCAGGTCGCCTTTGCTGCCATCGGCGGTTGGCTCGGATGGTTCTTGGGAGGTTGTGACGGCTTGCTTTACGCACTGCTTGCGTTTGTGGTGATCGACTACATCACCGGCATCATGTGCGCCATTGTCGACAAGCGGCTGTCCTCTGCCGTGGGCTTCAAAGGCATCTTCAAGAAGGTGCTGATCTTTGCCATCGTCGGCATCGGCCACATCATCGACACGCAGGTCATCGGCAGCGGATCGGTGCTGCGAACTGCGGTCATCTTTTTCTACATGTCCAACGAAGGGATCAGTCTCGTCGAGAACGCTGGCCACCTTGGCCTGCCGATCCCCAAGAAACTGAAGGCAGTGCTGGAGCAGCTCCATGACCGCGCGGAAAAGGAGGAAGATCACTATGATGACAAATAAGGAACTGGCGGCAAAGCTGATCGATGTCGCAAAGAATTATAAGACGCTGTACATCATGGGATGCTTTGGTGCGCCCATGACGGCCAGCAACAAAAAGCGCTACACGCAGAATCACAGCTACAACAGGCAGCCGGAGCGCACGGCGATGATCAACGCAGCGAGCGCGGATACCTTTGGTTTTGACTGCGTGTGCTTGATCAAGGGACTTTTGTGGGGCTGGAACGGTAACAAGAACGCCATCTACGGCGGCGCAAGCTACACCTCGAGCGGCGTGCCGGACATCGGCGCAGACCAGATGATCAAGGTCTGCAAAAACGTTACGACCGACTTTTCCAAGATCGAGGTCGGCGAAGCTGTGTGGCTCGAAGGTCACATCGGCGTCTATGTAGGTGACGGCCTTGCGGTCGAGTGTACCCCTCGCTGGGCGAACAAGGTACAGATCACAGCCTGCAACCGCAACGTATCCGGCTACAACCGCAGGAACTGGACGAAGCATGGCAAGCTCCCGTATGTGGAATACGTGGCAGATACAACCACGCCTCCGGTCGAGACTACTGAGATCAGAGGCATCGACGTTTCCAAGTGGCAGGGTGAGATCGACTGGAAGAAGGTCAAGGCAGCCGGTATTAAGTTCGCCATGATTCGACTCGGCTACGGCTCCGCCAACGGTGACGCCTGCGGCCTCGACGGATACTTCGAGAAAAACGTGAAGAACGCGATCGCAGCCGGAATCGACATCGGCTGTTATTTCTACTCCTATGCCACCAGCGTGGCCGCAGCGAAGAAGGAAGCGGTATACGTCATCAATGTGCTGCAGAAGTACAAGGGTGTCTTCACTTACCCGGTCGCCTTCGATCTGGAGGATAAAACGCAGCAGGGACTCGGCAAGCAGGTGCTGACGGACATGGTGATCGCCTTCGGTGACGCAATCGAGAAGGCAGGTTTCTACTGCTCGCTCTACAGCAACCCCAGCTGGATGAAGAGCTACCTCGATACGGATCGCGTCAAGCGCTTCGACCTCTGGCTGGCGCACTGGACGGACAAGACCAACTATGCCGGTGCATACGGCATGTGGCAGAACTCCTCCAGCGGAAAGGTGAACGGCATCAACGGCAATGTGGATACCGACTTCGCATATAAGGACTATCCCACGATCATCAAGGGAAAGAAGCTCAACGGCTTTACCGGCAGCGAACAGCAGCCGACCGTCCCGGATTAGCCTGATCCAGAGCCGGAGACCACGCTCAAGGTTGGCGATCTCGTCAAGATCACCGGCAGCAAGTATTACGGTGGGCAGAACATCCCGTCGTGGGTGAAGGCGAAGAATTGGTATGTGCGACAGATCAACGGCGACCGCGTCGTGATCGACAAGAGCGAGGATGGCCAGAACGCCATCTGCAGCCCCGTGCATGCCTCCGGCCTGCAGCTCGTCCGTCGTGGGACAGACGCAGGCACGGCGCAGGTCTATACCGTCGTCAAGGGTGATACGCTCTGGGGCATTGCAAAGAAGTTCCTCGGCAGCGGTTATCGCTATACCGAAATTGTGAAGCTCAACGGCCTGATATCCTCTGTCATTTACTCGGGACAGAAGCTCAAGATCCCGCAGAAATAAAGGAGGCGCAGCCATGAGCGATAAAACCAAGGTGAAAATCGCGCTGGCTGAGGCGATCACAAAACAGCTCTGGGTGAAAGGGCTGATCACCCAGAAGCAGCGCGAAAAAATCGATAAAAACAGCCAGAAAACCCTTGCAAAATCCGATTGTTAATTCTTTATGTTCTTTCGAATTTCGGCTGGACTTTCGCAGATTTCTCTGGTACCTTTACCCCCGCCTCCGATGGCGGGGGTAAAAAAATACGCTGGTTCGAGTCCAGCACGAAGAAAGGAGAAAGAGCAAATGAGCAAAAAACGTGCGGTCGCATACATACGTGTATCGACAGAAAAAGACGCCCAGCTGCACAGCTACGACTTCCAAGAACAGTACTGGCGCGGCGTATTCGAGGATGATCCGGAAACCGAGCTCGTCGGTATCTACGCCGACAAAGGAATCAGCGGTCATAGCGTGCAAAAGCGCCCGCAGTTCCTTGTCATGATGCAGGACGCAAGGGATCATAAGTTCGATCGCATCTACACAAAATCGGTATCCCGCTTCGCACGAAACACGACACAGCTGCTGGAGGCGGTCAGAGAGCTTCGAGATATCGGCATCGAAGTGGTGTTCGAAAAGGAGAATATCCACACATTCGAGCCGACCAGCGAGGTGTTCCTCACGATCGCGGCCACCATTGCAGAGAACGATCTGGATGTGGATTCGGAGCGGATGCGCTGGTCGGTACGACACCGCTTCGAGAACGGATGGATCAGCATCGGCAGCGGACTATACGGCCTGCGCCTTACGGCAGATAACGAACTGGAAATCGTACCGGAGGAAGCAGCCGTGATTCGGTACATCTTCGATGCCTACGTCAACGGCGGCCTCGGCAGCAAGCGGATCGCGGATGCGCTCAATGAAAGCGGCGTGAAAACGCGCGATGATGGCGCATGGAATGCAAAGCACATCGTCGCCTTGCTCCGGAACGAAAAGTATAAAGGCGATGTGATCATGGGCAAGAGCGTCACTCACTTCGGAGTGCACCGAGATAATACGAACGGCGAATTCGCCCCGAGGTACTACATGGAGGACACCCATGAAGCGATCGTCGATAAGCAAACATGGGAAGCAGCGCAGCAGATCTTGGCTGAGCGCGGACGCAACATCCCACGGCAGGTGACCTCCCACACCTTCACCAGCATGATCCGGTGCGGATGCTGCGGGACGAACTTCGTACACAAGGTCAATAACAGCAACTTCAAGTGGCGGACAGACATCTGGGTGTGCGGCAGATCCCTTGCAAAAGGCATCAAGGCCTGTGACAACAGCAGGATCAAAGACGCTGTACTCAAAGAAAAATTCGTCGATGCTTATAATGAATTCATAGAACAGCGTCCACATGGCGATTCGCTCATCGCGCTACAGGAAGTGCTCGAAGACCTCAGGCAACAGGAACGGGATCTCGCCGAGCTCATGATGCAGCGCCTGATCTCAAAGGCGGCATACGATACGGAACGCAGTGAGATCAATGCACGAATCGCGGCCATCAATGAGAAAAACGCAGATCGGCGGATCAGAAGAGTCCCGGAAAGCGAGCACCAGCCAATCACAGAATTCAATGCAGAAAAAGCAACACGGTTTCTATCGAAGGTCATTGTGACAAAGTTCACGGTGACCTTCGTGTTCTATAACGGCGCAAAGATCAGTCGCCGCTACGATAACGGCCAGCCCGGAAAAAAACCCGGCTGGAACAGGAAAAAGGAGGATGCGTAATGGCAACGGCGACAAGAAGAGTGGTACGCACTATGCCGCAGATGTTCATCGAGACGGTGGACATCGATCAGGGAAAGCTCAAGGTGGCGGCATACGCTCGCGTCTCTACGGAAAAGGAAGAACAGGAAGACAGCTTCGAGCGGCAGGTCGAGCACTACAAGCAGATGATCGCGTCAAAGCCCGATTGGAAATACGTGGACATCTATGCAGACCCCGGTATCAGCGGCACCCGAGCAGAGAAAAGGCCGGACTTCCTTCGGATGATCGAAGACTGCCGCGCCGGTAATATTCAGAAGATACTGGTCAAGTCAATCAGCCGATTCGCCCGAAACACGGTGGACGCGCTCAACTATATCCGCGAACTCAAGGATCTGGGGATCAGCGTCTACTTCGAAAGCGAGAACATCGACACACTGACGCCCGGTGGCGAAGTGCTGCTGACGATCCTCGCCGCGATGGCGGAACAGGAAAGCAGGACGATCAGCAGCAACATCAAGTGGGCATACCAGCGCAAGTTCCAGAACGGGGACATCGTGCTGAACACCGGCCTGATGCTCGGATACCGGAAGGTCGGCAAGGACGATGACGGCCACGATGTGTTCGAGATCAATGAAGAGGAAGCGGAAATCGTCAGACGGATCTACAGAGAGTTCATCGCCGGATACTCGATCACCCAGATCGCAAAGCGGCTGATGGCGGATGGCATCAAAACAAAGCTTGGAAAGGAAAAGTGGTCTCACAACGTAATCGAGAGCATCCTCACCAATGAGAAATACACCGGAAACGCGCTGCTCGGGAAAACGTGGAAGCCGGACGTGCTCACCAAATACCGCCAGAAGAACGATGGCAAGAAGGCTCCAATCTACTATGTTGAAGACACGCACCCGGCGATCATAGAAAAAGACATGTTCGATCTGGCAAAAAAGGAGCTGGAACGCCGGAGAGGATCAAAAGAACAGGTCGTAGGCGGCGGACGCTTCACCAGCAAATACCCCTTCAGCGGGCTGGTCGAATGCGGCACATGCGGAGGCAGGCTGCGCAGGCACGTCAGAACGATGGGTACCGGAAAGAAGGTCGCCAGCTGGGGCTGTGCTACAAGGATCGTAAACGGCAGACAGGCCTGCGACACGCACCACATCAATGAGTCGGTGCTCGAAGCGACTTATCTGGCTGCACTCAGAGATCTGCTGGATAACGCATCGGATGTGGTCGAGGCAGTCAAGGAAGGCGCGGAGCTGGCGCTGGAACCGGAGAACCGCGCTGCGATCGAGCGGATCGAGGCTGAGATCGTCGGCATACAGGAAGCCGTCCTCGAACTGCATCGGGCAAAACAGCGGATGGAAGTCAGCGCGGTGGACTACGCCGCCAAGGTGAAAGAATACAGCGAACAGATGAAGGCGAAAGAGGCCGAACGGGATGAACTGCAGGACACGGCGGTCAAATACACGGAAGTCAGGACTTGGCTCGAAACGTTCATGGATCAGATCATGCAGAGCACCAGCCTCACGAAGGTCGACGGAACGACCATGAAGCTGCTGGTTGAAAAGATCATAGCACGGGATACCGGCATCGAGGTGGTCTTCAAATGCGGGGTCTCGGTCGAGCACGAATACGTGAAGTAAGATTGCAAGGCTGCAACAATTCGGAGGTATGGCGAATGTTGCAGCCTTCAAAATAAAAAAGAGAAAGGAACGGCGCAAATGGGCATTAAAGTGGAGTTCTGACGCTTTAAGGCAAGGAAACACACTGCATCCTTAATCGAAATTGCAATCTAAAAAAGCGGCAAGTTTGCAAAACGGGCTACCGGAGTCTACCAAGAGCATACAGGATTTCACTATAATACTCGCGTCGCGGCAAAATGGACATGAGACCAACTATTGGAACACGGTTGAAGGAACTGCGACAGAAAAAGAGTCTACGTCAGGAACAGGTTGCTGAGATCATCGGCGTGAACAAAAGCACGATTTCGGCTTATGAGATCGGTGGCAGGCAACCCTCCTTTGACATTCTTGTATCGCTCGCAAGATTCTATCACGTAAGCACGGACTACCTTCTCGGACTGACCGACGATCGAAACCTCGATATCTCCGGCCTGACGGAACACGAAGTAGAGGTGCTGAGTGAGCTGGTAACCATCATCACTGCAAAGAACGAGAGATTGAACGAATAACGGAGATGCGGCATGGATCATAAAGACGGTTTTCAGTATGAATACTTCTCAGCGGTGACCCAGCACAAGATTGAATGGCTGTGGTATCCATACATACCTTATGGAAAGCTCACCATCCTTCAAGGCGATCCCGGCGAAGGAAAATCCACATTCATACTGAACATCGCAGCGCTGGTGACACGCGGTAAGTCCATGCCAGACGGATTCCGCATCCGTGAACCACAAAGAGTCGTGTATCAATCAGCGGAAGACAACATTGCGGACACGGTGAAGCCCCGGCTTGTCGCTGCCGGGGCTGACTGTGATATGGTCGCCTACATCGTAGATGAAGACTACCCGCTGACGTTGGAGGACAGCAGGATCGAGCAGGTACTGCAGCAGACCGGCGCACGGCTTTTCATTCTCGATCCGCTGCAGGGATATTTGTCGCAGGACTCCGACATGACGAACGCTGGCCGCATGCGAAGCCAGCTCAAAAAGCTGGTGGATATTGCAGCAAAATACCGCTGCGCCGTTGTGATCGTAGGGCACATGAACAAGTCAAGCCACGAAAAGAATCTGTACCGTGGCCTCGGCAGCATTGACATCGCGGCCATCGCTCGTAGCGTGCTGATGATCTCCCGCGATAAAGACGACCCTATGATCCGGTACATGTTCCCTGTGAAATCGAGCCTTGCCCCAGAAGGCGCGGTGATCGCTTTTTCTTTCAATCGGGAAAACGGGATCCGCTGGCTGGGACAGAAGGAACTCGACAAAAACGTTGTCGAAAGCTGCAACCTTACAGACAGCAAGAAGATGCTTGCGGTACGAATTATTCTGGATGTTCTCTCCGACCATGATGCTTTGAGCGCTGAGATCATGAAGAAGCTCAAGATTATGGACATATCGGAACGGACGATAAATACAGCAAAGAAGAGTCTCGGGATCGTTTCTTATCGAAAAGATGGCGTGTGGTACTGGCGGCTTCCCGATGGATTTTATGAGCCGGACTGGAGGGTGAAGAATGGCAAGTGATCAGAGAGAAGAGCTTCGGCAGCTCTACCAGCGGGAAGAAACAACAGCAGCGCGTTTTATTCCGGCAAAGCCGAAGATTGATATCTACGGCGGCGGCAGGATGTTTCGTGTTTGCGCCTATTGCCGCGTATCTACGGACAACGATGCGCAGCTGTCTTCATTCGAGCTGCAACAGCAGCATTACCAGCAGCTCGTCGGCAACCACCCGAATTGGGACTTAAGGCACATATATGCTGACGAAGGCATCTCCGGCACCTCACTCAAAAAGCGTGATGATTTCAATGCCATGATCGCGGCCTGCGAGCGCGGCGAATACGATCTCATTGTGACAAAGAGCGTATCGCGTTTTGCCAGAAACCTTGTCGACTGCATTACGCTGGTCAGGAAGCTGAAGCGCCAGAATCCGCCCGTCGGCGTCTTCTTTGAGACGGACAACCTGAATACACTGTCAGAGGAATCGGAGCTCATGCTGTCATTCCTTGCGACATTCGCACAGGAAGAATCCGTTAAGAAAAGCGAGAGCATGATTTGGTCGCTGCAGCATCGTTTTAAGAATGGCAAGCTGCTCACACCGGAACTGCTCGGATACTCTCGGCCACGGGACGCAGCGGGTAATTACATCAAATACGCACGGCTGGAGATCGTCGAGAGCGAGGCGGTCGTCGTCCGCTTCATCTTCGATGCGTTCTTGGCAGGCAAAAGCCCGAAAGAGATCGCAGCACTGTTGACGGATATTTCGTGCCCGACGAAGACTGGCATGGAACAGTGGAGCGAGGGCTCCATTGGATACATACTCCGCAACGAACGGTACTGTGGCAATGTGCTCACATGGAAGACGTTTACGGCGGACATGTTCGAGCATAAGCATAAGCGGAACAATATGGATCGGGATCAGTACCTTTACACGGATCACCACGATGCGATTATCTCCGTTGAGACGTTCGAGGCAGCGCAGGTGCTGCTGGCGAACCGGCGTCATCATTACTATGAGGCGCTTCCCACTATGCAGGTCATCGACGACGGCGTGTTCCGTGGGTACATTCCGATCAATCACCATTGGATCAACGATGACCCGAATGCCTATTTCGAGGCGTCAAAAAGTGTACCGAACGGTGGCTTGAAGCGAATCCGAAAGAGCAATTTCAGCGCATTCGATTTCGAAGGCTATCAGGTGGTACGCGGACAGTTCTTAACGACAAGGCCGGAGTGCCCCTGCGTTACGATCACAAACCATACCATTACATTCAACACCTTCTGCATGCGGAAATTTGCAGACATTCACGATGTTCAGTTATTACTGCACCCGGCGGAACGCAAGATGGCAATCCGCCCGTGCAGGGAATCCGACATTCACAATATCCGATGGCGGACAGACCCGGACAAACCGTTCACGTCAAAGACGATCAGCTGTCCGCATTTCGGAACCGCCCTGTACCAGATCATGGATTGGAATCCTGATTATGCGTACAGGATCCGTGGGGCATGGGCTGCGCGTGGCAGAGATGAGATCATCGTCTTTACGCTTGCAAACGCCATGCCCGCTGCCTACATGGAGACCGTCGCCGATGACAGCGAAGAGGTCAAACGGCGCAGGGTGGCAATGTGCCCAGAGGAATGGAATGAGTCATTTGGTGACGATTTCTACGAATACGCGTTGGACAACAGCTTTTTCTTCTTGGCACCGAAGACGGATTGGAAGTCGGATGTGAAGAGCGTCGCTCCTCCCGGAATACAGCAGTTCCAAGTTAAGACGGAGGAAGAACTGGACATGTCAATAGCGCAAATAATGCAAAAGGATGGTATTCAGAAAGATGAATGATAAAGAGCAGTACCTGTTTCAGAACAGCGTTCCGTTAGAAGAGTTGCCGGAGGAAGAAACTGTCGATCTGGCCGGATATCAGGTAACGAAGGCAGAACTTTTCGCACACTCCAGAGAACCGGCAATCACGATCTGGGAGAACCGGCTGAAATTCAGCATGGCGTGTCTGCGGCGTTTCCCGGGGACAACGCATATTCAGTTCCTGATCAACCCCGTAGAGAAGAGAATGATCATACGCCCGTGTACCTCTGATACGCCTGACTGCCTGCGCTGGACAAGTGGCGGCGGCGCGAAAGAGATCAAGACCAGAGACATCATGTGTAAGTTCTTCGCGGCAAAGGTCTTCGATCTGATGGGCTGGGACAAGCAGTACCGGTACAAGATCCTCGGAAAACCAGCAACATGCGATGGTGAGTTCCTGTTTCTCTTCAAGCTGAACGACTTTGAGCTGTTCGTCGGCGGAAAGAGGAAAGGCTCCTATTTGCCGTCAGAATGGCGTGATTACTTCGGCGTTCCGGCCAAGGAATACGAAGAGGAATACAAGGTCAATTTGGCTGAAGGCTATATTACAACGGACAAAGTTTAATGGGAGGGCATTATGGAACAATACAACGAAATCAGTATGGACGGCTTCAAAGTCGTCAGCAGCGACTTCTTCTGCACGGTATCGAGAGTGTCCGCGCCGACAATCACAATCTGGGACGGCAGCATTGGCTTTTCCAAGCAAGACCTTATTCTACTGAACAGCTGCGAAAATGTGCTGCTGCAGATCAACGCGGCGGATAAGAAAATCCTCGTTGTGCCTACGACATCGAAGGATAAAGATGCTATCCGCTGGGTGAAGAAAACAAACCCGCTCGAAGCAAAGAAATTCAGCTGTCCGAAGTTGACAGACACCCTGTATGAAGCGTGGGGATGGGACAAGGACTATGTCTATCGCTGTACAGGACGACTTGTCACGGTGGCAAACAAGGTCATGCTGTTTTTCGACTTCGCCGAGCCTGAAAAATGGAAACGACCGGAGGCCAAAAATGCAAAGTGAGACATACATATCATTCTACCTGTCGACATCCAGAATACACATCTTTCGGAGCACGCTGAGAGACATCGGCAATCTGAAATTCATTCGGTTTCTTGTGAAGGAAGACGGTCAGTCTATGATCATGGAGGCCTATCACAAAAAGGATTTCCGCTCACACCGAGTGCCAAAGCCAACTGACAATAAGGAATGGAAGATGGAAGTACGCAGCCTGCCGCTTTGTACTTTGTTGCAAAACAAGCTGAACTGGATGGATGGCCGGTCGTATCGAATACCGGGTAAGGTGTATCCGCAACAGCGGCTCGCGGTGTTTGATCTTTCAGCAGCGGAACAAATCCAGCAAGCAGGCTCGTGAGGCGGAAAGGAAAAGACACATGAAGAGAAAGCAAACGGGATATGCCGTCCTTGAGTTTAACCACAGCGGCATCCCGGACAGTGAGCTGCAACCGGAACAATTCGACGATCGGCAGCGAGCAGTATTGCAAGCGCTTGCGCCAGATCGCAGAGCAGCGATCGAGCGTGGCTGTCCAGCGACGGTGATCGACCTCACCACGGGTGAAGGCATCGCTTCGTTCAACATGAAAAACGTAAAGCCTTCGGAATTTGAACAGAGACAGCTTGGCAGAGCATTGTACGAATCGATGCAGCGAGCGCTTCAGGATCCGGAGACTAAGAGGAAGTTTGAAGAGTGGAAAAAGCAGAGAGGGACGGACGGATCCCAAGGCAAAAAGTAAGAACGCAAATCATAAAGAACGCAGTCAGGTGTAACTTTTGCGGCGATGTGATCGAAAGCACATATCGCCATGACTACGTGACCTGCAGATGTGGCCGCGTCTCCGTCGACGGTGGCCACGATTATCTCCGCAGGTGTTTTGCCAGCCCGGATGCATTCACCGAGCTATCAGTCACCAAGGCGGTGGAGAACACCAATCCGAAGGAGGAAGATCAAGAATGAGGAAACTCGCAAGCATACAGCGCGTATGGAAGATTGAACCGATCGAAGGTGCAGACCGGATCGAGCTGGCGCATGTGCTCGGCTGGCAGTGCGTCGTGAACAAGGGACAGTTCAAGCCGATGGACGTCGCGGTCTATTTTGAGATCGACAGCTTCCTGCCGATCCGCGATGTGTTTGAATTCATGCGTGCGTCCAGCTATAAGAAGACCGACATCATGGGTGAAGGCTTCCGCCTGCGCACAATGCGTTTCCGTGGGCAGATTTCGCAGGGGCTCCTGCTACCGGTGGACAGATTCCCTGAGATCCCGGAGAACGCAGATGTCGGTGAAGATGTGACGGAGCTGCTGCAGGTGCGCAAGTGGGAAATCGAGGAACGCGTCACCACGGGCGGGACGGTCATTGGTACTCTCCCTTATGACATCCCACACACAGACGAAACACGGGTGCAGGAAGAGCCGGATCTGATCAAGGCGTTCGCTGGGCTGGAATACTATATCAGTACGAAGATGGACGGCTCGTCTCATTCCATCGGGATCGACGAAAACGGCTTCCATGTCACTGGTCATAACTATGAATACAAAGATGACGGCAGCAGCGCCTTCTACGAGCTCGTAAAAGCACGTGGATATCAGGCCAAGATGGAGGAATACGTGAAGGCGCTTGGTCTCAAGACGCTCACGATTCAAGGAGAGCTTTGTGCGCCGGGTATACAGCAGAACCGCCTGCGTCTGGCAAGGCCGGAGTGGTATGTATTTACCGTCCGAGAGAACGGCAAACGCGTTGGTCTGAATCGCATGCTCCAGATTTGTGAGGCACTCGGTATGACACCCGTTCCCATCGAAGAGGTGGACTCCGATCTTCCCAGCAAGTATCCTACGGTGGAGGCGCTGCTGGAACGTGCAGACGGCAATTATCCGAACGGCGGAAAGAAGGAAGGCATCGTGGTACGCCCCACGGAGCCGGTGTTCTGCCCGCTGATCAGCGCAAGCCTTTCTATGAAGATCGTGAGCAATAAGTATCTGCTGAAAAACGAAACATAAAAAACGCACGCCCGCAAGCCTTGAGAATACAGGACTTGCGGGTTTTTGACGTTGAAAAGTTCATATTTTAACGCTATAATATAAGCACCAGCAGTTACACGGGGGAGCGCTTATGCAGCATGAATGCAGAATAACGGTACTGGAGACAAAGGTCTTTCCAGAGTTACAGGAGAAATATCTGGCTAATCCTCAGTCCGGGCCTTGTCCTTGCTTTAAGCCCGGAGATACATTTCTCCTCAAGAGGACAGCTGAGCAGGATGACTTTTATCACCTGATGAACGGCAGGTTCTGCGGTGAGGCGTGGGATGCGATCAGCCGGTATGTGTACGCGGCTTTGCAGGGCGGCTCCATCATGCACAAATGGACGAACGATGAACGCATGATGATTGCCTGCTGCAACGATGGCACCAGACCGGTGATTTTCAAGATCGAGCGCTTTGATATTCCGGAAACTCAAGAGGAAGAAGAATGGCTTGCAAAGCAGAACTTCACCAATTCGGCGAACGACGCTTATACAGGCTGACAAATCAGAATAAAGTACATAGGAGAAATCACATGAGCAAGAGCTTGATCATCTATTTCAGCAGAGCAGACGAAAACTATGCGGTCGGATACATTGACAAGGGCAATACCGAGATTGCAGCAGAATACGTGCGCGATCTTGTCGGGGCCGATATGTTCAAGGTCGAGCCGCTTGTACCTTACGCGAAGGATTACAACACCTGTATCCAAGAGGCAAAGCAGCGGATTGGGAATGCCCCCATCAAAGAAAGGCTCAATGATATTTCGGCTTACGATACGGTTTATATCATGAGTCCGATCTACTGGGGAACGTATGCCCCGGAGATGGAAACGGCTATCCAAGGTTTAGACTTTACCGGGAAAAAGGTTCGAGTTATCACCACGCACGAAGGTTCTGGGCTTGCCTCCGTTGTTCGTGATGTCAGGAAGAATTGCAAGGGCGCAGACGTTGATGCAAACGGTCTTGCCATTCGCGGTGCTCAGGTAAAGAGCTCCCGTCCACTTATAGAAAAGTGGTTGTAAGCAACCCCGGCTTGCTGTGGACACATGTACCTTTTAGGTAGTTTTACCTCGGATATGTACCTTTTGGGTAGTCTTTCACAAAAAACACTGCGGTTTGCAGTGTTTTTTTTTGCCTAAAAATCGGGTTTTTCGCTGCGTGCTTTTATTTGTCTGAACTCGGCGGATTCATGATTGCTCACATTTTATCACGATAAACCTAAAGTAATATGACCGGAATTGTGAACCGGCAACTGGCGTATGTCTGTTGATCGTCATAATAAATAATAAAAGTATTTGCAGAGGTATCAAAACGACTAATTTAGTCACGTTATTATTCTCTTAACAGTTTTATTACTGCGCTCGGCAACTCGGAATTCTTAACCACAATGGGCTATTTTTTGAAATGTAAAAGAATCTAATCGAAAATTTTTAAAGTCGGCAAAAGCCGCGTATTAAAATACGTTATTCGGGGAAAAATGCGCGACGCCGGTTTCAGCATTATAAATTACCGAAAATAATATTTCAATATGTTTTTGAATCAAAAATATAGTTGATTAAAAAATTAATAAATTTTTTGTGTATTTAATCGTAAATTTTGACAATATTATTTGAAATACCTATTTGTAAGTGCTATAATAAATAAATAAGACAAAATTTTTGAAAGGCGGAATATAAGATGAAAAACGACAAACCCGTATATGCCGACGGGAAGCTCTGCCGTCAGGATATGATATTGTTCCCGATAGGAACCATAGGCAGGGACGCCGCGTGCGCGGGTCTTTTTATGAATCAGCTTTTGAATTACGTTTATTTCACGAAAAAACTGACTAACGCCCAGATGACGGCTATTACCGTTTTGATGGCGGCGGCTAAAATTTTCGATGCGTTAAACGACCTTGTCATGGGCAACATAGTCGACGCTACAAAGTCTAAGTGGGGAAAATTCAAGCCGTGGATTTTCCTCGGAATGATAGGCTCGTCAATAGTTGTTGTGGCGTCGTTTTCAAATACGCTTCAGGGCTGGTCTTACGTCGCGTTTTTCGGTATTCTTTATTTCGCATTTTCCATTGTTTTTACGATGAACGACATCGGCTACTGGTCTATGGTTCCGTCGTTGGCAAGAGATCCGTCGGACAGAGATAAACTTTCGTCGAGGACGGCTTTCTGCGCCAATATCGGCGGCGGTCTCAACGGAATACTTGTTCCGATACTGACTACAGGCGAGCTTGCTATAGGCGGCTCGGCTGTCGCGTCGTACAGATATCTTTCAATTATTTTTGTCGCTATATTTATGTTTTTTCAGATGATTATGCTTATTGGCACTAAAGAGGATTATTCTCTTTACTCGGAGAAAAAGCAGAATATATCTGTAAAATATATTTTGAATATATTTAAGACAAACGATCAGCTCAGATGGATTGCGGTCGCTTTCTGCCTGACTCAGATGGCGCCTACCGCGTGCACTTCGATGTATGTATATTTCCAGTTCGGATACAACGGAACGTTGAATACTCTGTTCGGCTGTTTCGGCGGTCTTGCGACAGTCATAATCAATATTTTCTATCCGAAATTTGCCGAAAAACATTCAAGACTTCAGCTCCTCAGGCTTTCTGCGTATTTCTCTCTTCTCGGCAATTTGTTGATTGTGCTTTTCGGCGTTTTCTATCCAGCCGGCGGCGCGTCTATAGTCATACCGTTTTTCAACGCGGAGATAACAATGCAGTATCTTCTCGAGGTACTGTCGAATTTCTTCGTGGGATTTGCGAACACGATGTTTTACATGATAATGATGATTTCAATTTCCAATACGGCTGAATACAACGAATACCTTACCGGCGTCAGAAATGAGGGAATTATATTTTCTACGAGAACATTTCTTACGAAGTTCGGCAGCGCGGTAAATACTCTTGTAGTTATGCTTTTCTATGTTATTATTGGAATAAATTCTACGACTAACCAGATTTCCGATCTCGAACAGCAGGCAAATATGGGGCTTATCTCCGGAGAAGAAAAGCTTTCCAAAATCAAAACGATAATTTCAAATGTGCCCGAGTCGAAAACGATTTCACTTCTTCTGCTTTTCACCGTCGCGACAGGTCTTCTGTATTATGGAGCTTATTTGGTTTACAAAAAGAAATATAAAATCTCAGAAGATTACTACAAAAATATGACGGCAGAGCTTGAAAAAAGAAGAGAGCTTAGAAAAATCGATGAAGAGGCGTAATTATGCCAAAATTATCGTCTGCCGATAGAGGATAATTATTGTATTATTTAAAAAATTTCCCCCGGAAGTTAAATTTTCCGGGGGGGGGTTCGTTTTTTTATTTTACGGCTTTACAACGCCTTTTCTGAGGATGATATTCGCGTATACTGCCGTTTCGCCGGATGAAACTACCGCGAACGCGTTTCTCGCCTTTTCGTAAAAGTCGAATCTTTCCACCTGTTCTATTTTAGAGCCGGGCTCGTATTTTTCTATTATTTCCCTGTATTTCGACCATATTTCGGGATCGGGACCGCCGGCGTCGGGCCCTGAAAGAGCCATAAGCTTTACCGGTGCGTCGCCGTACGGGTCGAGAGGTATCAGTTTAAGCACGGCGTCAAGAATTTCCGGAACGGTATTTCCGTCGAGACGCACAAGCCTTTTCGCGTTAGCCGCGGCTGGAAAATTGCCGTCGCCTATAACAATGGAATCGCCGTGTCCCATTTCGTCAAGTATTTTTAAAAGTTCGGGGGTGATTATCGGCGGTATGTTTTTTAGCATTTATTGTTTCTCCTTTGATTTTGTATCTTTATTTGCTGTATTTTTTATATTGTCCGCTTCGTTACGAGAATCGGTTTCGCCGTCGGCGACAAGCTTATCGGATTTTTCTATATCAAACCAGAATTCCACGCCGTCGTCGTGATTGATAACTCCGTATTTTTCTTTGAGAAGTTTTTGAATCGAGGCGACGATGGAAAGACCGAGACCGAATCTTCCCTGAGACCTTGAAAGTGATTTGTCTGCTCTGTAAAAGCTGTCCCAGATTTTATCTATATCTTTGTCTGCTATAGGCGTTCCGGTGTTGAAAATCGATATGCGGACAGCACCATCTTTTGTTTCTGACGCCCACGCCTTTATTATTTTTCTGCCGTCTACGTGCGACATTGCGTTTGAAAGGTAATTGTTTAAAACAGTCTGCACCATAAACATATCGGAGTTTACTATAATATTTTTGTCTACGTCCATAATCGGAGTGACGCCGTTCTGCTCGAAATTTTTCTTGTTTCTGTCAAACCAGTCGCCGACTGTTACGGCTATTCTGAAATTTTCCTTGACGGGAGTGTAATCGCCGGAGTCGTACTTGATTATTTCAAGTAGTTTCATTACGAGCTTGTTCATTCTCTCCGTTTCTTCGACTATAACGCCGGAATATCTTGCCGCCGTATCGTAATCTTTGAAACTTATATAATCCTCTACGCCCTGTGCGTATCCCTGAATTATTGAAATGGGCGTTTTAAGCTCGTGCGAAACTCCGGAAATGAATATATTTCTGAGCTGGTCAATAGTTTTTTCCTGTTCTATATCCTTTTGAAGCTTTTCGTTTTTCTGCCTTAAATCCTCGAGAGATTCCTGCAATGAGTCAGACATAGCATTTATAGATACCGAAAGCTCGGATATTTCAAGAATGGATGAGTCGCGGCATTTATGGGAAAAATCAAGCTCTGACATTTTCTTTGTGACCTCCTGCATATCGACAAGAGGCTTTACCATCTTTCTGACGAACGCCATAACTATTATGAGCGCTACAGCGAGGACTATTATAGTGACAATCGAGATAAACGACACCGCGACACGCGCGTTGGAGTCAACCGCCGCTTTTTTCTGATAAACGTTAATCGTCTCGCCGGAAGAGAGATGTTTGACGAAAATCAGATATTCGACGTCGTTTATCGTATCCATTCTCAGTTCAAAGTGGTTGCCCGACGAAAGATCTCCCGCATCGTCCTCAACAATGTAATTTCTCTTTTCTTTTGACGGTATGATTACGGAAGAGCTGTCGTACGGTGGAGAAGACATTTCACCGTTGTAAAAAGTAGAGTATACCAAAGAATCGTCTTTTTTTAATATCTCTACGCTTACGTCGTCCGTAGCCTCAAGCTTTTCCATTGACGCGAAAAATTCGTTTCCCGTCTGTTCGTCTACAATCCTTGATATGTTGTCGGCGGCTTTAAATGAATCTATTCCCGCTTTTATGAGAAAAATCGTGTCAAGACCTCGGTAAGTAGCAAAAATTATCGCCGCCATAACAAGCACGAGCGTCAGCGCTATTACTCTGAAAAGACGGGATGAAAGTTTGATTTTCTTCCTGTGATGCTTTACTTTTTTTAAGCCGCTTTTATCGTTTTTATCCGGCATCTTTACCACATATTCAGGGCTTATTCTGTTTTTATTTGAAATATTGGCGTCATTCGACGATGAAATTTCTTTATCTTTTTTGTTTTTCTTAGACATTGCCTGTAAAATTTATAAAATCAGACGGCGAAAACAAAAGTTCAAGCCGTCTGAAATATCTGAGTGATACGGCAGACAACAACGTCTTCCGTCGTCCGTGAAAATCGGACGGAATAAACAAATATGTTATTATTCTATTTTGTATCCGGTGCCGTAAATTGTCTTGATGTGATTTTGTCCCCATTTGCCGAGCTTTGTTCTGAGTCTTGCGACGTGCGAATCGACTGTTCTCGCGTCGCCGTCGAAATCAAATCCCCAGATTTCGTCGAGAAGCTGTTCTCTCGAATAAACTCTGCCCACTTCAGAAATAAGTTTTGATAATATGGAATATTCCTTGAGCGTGAGCGGAATCGACTCGTCGTTTATCCATACCTCGTGGGCGTCAAGGTCGAGCTTGAGACCGTCGAGAGTATAAACGGAAAGACTTCTTGAACCCGACTGCCTTTTGAGCAGAACCTCGACTCTTTTCATCAATACGGCGGGACTGCATGGCTTCACGACATAGTCGTCGGCGCCCGCTTCAAATCCGGTCAGTTCGTCAAATTCCTGATTTCTCGCCGTAAGCATGATGATTGGCACGTTTGAATTTTTCCTTATTTCTCTGCATACTTCCCAGCCGTCTTTCTTAGGCATCATAATATCAAGTATGACCAACTTGATATCGGGATTTTCCGCAAAGACCGAGAGAGCCTCTTCTCCGTCTTCCGCCGTGAGCGACTCATAGCCCGAATGAGCAAGATAATCGCTGACAAGGTTTCTTATCAGTTCCTCGTCATCTGCAATTAAAATTTTAGTCATTGAATTTTCTTCCTTTTCGACATTTTCGGATATCGGGCTTTATTCAAAAAATAAATCTAAGTGTATCCGAAATTTTTCTTATTGAATATTTTTGTCTTTTTTATCGCCAGATAGAAAATTATTCCTACGATAACGCACATTACCGCTTCTCCCGCCGCGACTTCGGCTGCGGAAATGAAAAACAGCGCCGGAGTCCTGTCGCCGAAATACCAAATCTCGATTCCTACGATAATTCCGTTGAAAATTACGGGAGGCAGAGTCGAGAGAACAGGCACGTCTTTAATTCTGACTTTCCTGAAAAGGTATGTGAAAACGGCCGCCAAAAGCGTCGCAAGAGAGCCTGTTATGATATCCGCAATACCGTATGGCGATTGAAGATTGCCTATTACGCATCCTATCGTAAGTCCGGGTATCGCGGCAGGCGTAAATACGGGCAGAATCGTCAAAACTTCGCTTAATCTGAACTGAATCGGTCCGTAAGCTAAGTTCATGGTATTTGACAGGTATGTCAAGGCGACGTACATCGCGGCGATAATGCCCGCCTGAACCTCATAATAAACTCTTTTCTTTCTTCTTTCGGGATTATTCTTCTCTTTGGATTCTGAATTTCCCGAAACTTTTGAAATTTCTTCTTCTGTTTTTTCCTCTTTCATATTCAATTCTTCTTTCTCGCGGACATCTTTTGAGGAATAAATGTCCGTCGTAGTTTTATTTATAGTCAGGATGGTTACGAACTGACTTAAAATAATTTTACCAAAATAAATTTATAATGTCAAATATTAACGCGAAAAAGACCGGCAGGAAATTAATGACTGCCGATAAAATTAAAAAAACGATTATCTGCCCATTTATCTCTTGATTTTTAATTTTTTAGTAGGTATAATATTTATACATTAAATTAACCCAAAATTGGGAGAGGGAAGTAATATTTTTTTATGAAAAAATCAATTTCAAAAATTATCGCTTTGATACTCGTTCTGAGTCTTGCGCTTTGCTCTATGGGTATCGGCGCGTCTGCCCTGACGCCTACGGAGGAAAGACATCTTAAATTCAATTCCGACGGAAAATTCACAATTCTCAATTTTTCCGACTTTCAGGACGGAGCGCTCGGCAATCCGCTGACAAACGGTTTTATCGAGAAATCAATTGAGAAATATAAACCCGATCTTATCGTATTGACGGGAGACAACATCGCAGGCTACCGCTGCCCCACAAAATTACAGGCGAAAGCTGCCGTCGATTCGTTTATGAAGGTTTTTGAAAAAATGGGCGTTCCCGTCGCGATTGTCTTCGGCAACCACGATTCTCAGAACTCAGTTTCAAGGGAGACTCAGATGAAATGGTACGAGAGCTATTCGTGCAATATCTCCTACGATGAGGGCGATTCCATTGACGGCGTAGGCACTTACAACGTTCCAATCTACTCGTCCGACGGTTCGGACAAAGTTTCGTTCAATCTTTTTATGTTCGATTCGGGAGCTAACGACGCGGTGAACGGCGGCTACGACCATCTTAAACAGAGTCAGATTGACTGGTACAAACAGACGTCGGAAAAACTCAACGAGGAAAACGGCGGCACTGTTTATTCCATAGCTTTTCAGCACATTATCGTTAAGGAAATTTATGACGCTCTGAAGGTCACCGACCATGACGGCGACAATACAATAAAGTCAAAAGGCGTTTATTACACCCTTCCCGACGACGCTGCCGCGGGCTCGACTCTCGGAGAGGCTCCGATGCCAGGAACTATAAATTCCGGCGAATATCAGGCTTTTCTCGATGAGGGAAATGTTCTTGCGACAGTTTCCGGACATGACCATGTAAACTCTTTTGTGATTCCGTATAAGGGAATAGATATAATAAATACTCCGACGTCCGGCATGGGCTCTTACGGCAACAAGGCGACAAGAGGCGGCAGAGTATTCGTACTTGACGAGAACAATCCGCAGAATTACGAAACTTACACATATACTTTCGCAGAGCTTTACAAGAGCAACGGATTTGTTTCGTTCCTCCTTGACCTCAGAGAATTTTACGACAACTTCATCAATTTCTTCAAAGATCTTTTCTATAAAGTTACAGGATCCGGCGGATTCTGATTTAAAAACAGATAGCTGTCATATTCCGGAAGATATTTTTTATCATCCGGAATATTTTTTTTGTAAGTTGATTATGGTTAAAATGTTTGATATACTTTATATATAAAGGATGATGAAAAATGAAAAAATACGTGAAAAGAATAATTTCTGTTTTTATTTCTGTTCTCCTTGCGGCGGCTTGTCTTTCGGCCGGCGCATCGGCGCTGACTCCGGCGGAAGAAAAACATCTCAGGTTCAACTCCGACGGCAAATTCACCGTTTTGAATTATTCCGATTTTCAGGACGATATAATATTAAATTCTGTTACGAAAAGATTTATTAAAAACACTCTTGAAAAAGTAAAGCCCGATTTAGTCGTTCTGACAGGCGACAATATAGACGGCAGAGGAGCGAAGACTGAAAAAGCGGCGAAAAAAGCCATAGATAATTATATGTCGGTTTTTGAAAGCTTCGGCGTTCCGGTCGCGATTGTTTTCGGCAATCATGACGATGACAGCACTGCTCTTTCTAAAGAAGAACAGGTTGAATTTTATTCCTCTTATTCCGTGAGTCTTATGTACGATGAAGGAGAAGACGTGAGCGGAGTGGGGAATTATATTGTTCCCATATACGCGTCCGACTCGTCCGGAAAGGTAAAGTTCAATCTTTATATGTTTGATGACTGTGCCTCGTCACATCATCTTGCTTTGGATCAGATTGAATGGTATAAAGCGCAGAGCGATAAACTCAGCAGCGAAAACGGGGGACCTGTGCCGTCTATCGCTTTTCAGCATGTAATTATGCCGGAAATTTACGACGCTTTGAAACAAACCGATAAATATCGTCCCGGCGCGGTTTATTGGAAGGGCAAACCTTACGTTCTGCCTGACAACGCCTCTGAGGATTCTGTTTTAAACGAAAGACCTTCTCCAGACAACACGGATCTCGGAGAGCTTCAGGCTTTTATTGAACAAAAAGACGTTAAAGCCGTCGTATCCGGTCATGACCACGGAAACGCTTTTGACGTGGAATATAAAGGCGTGCGTTTTATAAGCACTCCGACTGCGGGATTCAGACCGTCCGGAAATTTAAGAACAAGAGGAGCGAGAATAATAGAACTTGACGAGGACGGGACTTTTGAAACCCACAGAATTACGATGTTCGATTATATCGGCGCAAATGACCCGTATTTTCCTCTGCTTGTCTTTGAAAGCGCATTTAAACAGGTTATAGCGTTTTTCGACGAGATGTCGTGGCAGCTGGAACAGATAATCAAAAAATAATAAGAGAAAAATCATGAAAAAATCACAGATATACGGTTTGACAGCCGTTATGGCGGCCGCCGCCGTCGCGATAGTGGGCGTGCTGATCGGCACTGACCGCAAAAACGGCGGGAATGAAATGTCAACAACTGATTTGTATTCCGGCTATTATTATACCGACAAGGCGGATATCGACGAATACACGCCAAACGAGGACGGCTCCGGCGTGATAAGTAAACAGCGGGAAATGGATAAGACCGCTGCGGACGATTATTCCGACAGCAACATGGGCAGCGATTCAAATCAGATTAAATACTCCGATTTTGATATGAATGACTTTCTGACGGATTTCGCCGCAGTCTATTTTTCCGAGGACGAGTCTTTCAGCGATGAAAATTACGACGATTACGAGCTTATTCGTTTCGCCTTCTGCGACCTTAAACGAAAAAACCCGGAAAAGATCCTTTACGGCAATGTGAACGGCGTCAAGATGGCGGGAATTTCCGAGGATAATCTGCACAGTATAATAACGTCTCATTTTTCCATAGAACCGGAATTCGGCGAAAAAGTGTCCGACAAATCGGGTCAGGCGTCTTTTATTTTAAAAAACGGAGCTTATTATATGCCCGTCGCTGACGGTATTTCATACGATAACAAGGCGATAGTCACGGCGGAAGCGAACGCGGACGGAATTGTGGAAGTTGAGTTTATCATATATTCGGGTCTCGATTCCGCTTCTCTCACGCCCGAACAGGCGGAAAAGCTCGGGAAAAAATACGGCACAGGCAGCGCAGAGGTCGCCGAAACGACAAAAGGAATGCGTCTTATTTCATATTATGTTGAATATTAACAATTAATTTTTATGTATAAACTGTAATATCGTCATTATTAACATCAAAAATCTATTGATTTTTTTTTTCATTTGTGATATTATTCTATATGTTATATGGTGCTTTGATTAGCACGATGCATAATTACATGCTAAAAACAGGCAAAAAAAATTTGGAGGCATTCATCATGAACAAAGAATTAAAAAAGGTTCTCTCAGCCATCCTCGCAGTCACAGTAGCTGCTGTAATGGTAGTTTTCGTTTTTGCTAACGATTCCGCCGTTGTAGTCAATGATACGGCTTCGGAAGTTTCTTCCGAGGATAAGAGCGAGGTTACTTCGGAAACAGAGTCAGAGTCAGAGTCACAGTCAGACGTTGAGACTACAAGCGAGAAAGAGTCTGAATCGGTTGCTCCTCTCAACAACGGCATCTTAGGCGACGCTGACCAGAACGGCGTAGTAAATGCTATTGACGCGAGAATTACTCTCAGAATTTCCGCAAGACTTGAGACTCTTGAAAACGTTTCTGTCTACTCTCTTATCGACATCAACGCAGACGGAAGCATTTCCGCTATGGACGCAAGAGCAATCCTCAGAGCATCTGCGAGACTTGAAAAGCTCACACAGCCTGAAGACTTCACAGACGACAATCCCAACTACGTTATTCCTAAGGAATAATTTTCGGAGATAATAAAAAATTAAAAGTTCTCTTCCGTTTAAGGCAGAGAACTTTTTTTGCGCGTAAAAAAGATGCGGCTCAATCAGACCGCACCTTTCTTTTTTTAAATTCAAGCTTCCCTGTAAGCTTTTCTCCATATCTCGACTTTCTCTTTGTCGTATGTCTCCGGCATCTTTCCGGTTATCCTTCTCATTGATGTTATTGAGAAAAGCGTGCCCATTGACTCGTTGAACATCGGCAGTTTCGGAACCACCTGCAATACTTTTCTGATTACATATGCCGGACTTATGTTCTTTACGCCGTCCGAACCTATACTGAACATTTCCTCGTTCAATATCTCGTGCTCAAGGAGGTAATCGACGTCGTCGGGACTGAATGTCATGCACAGATTTTTAACTTTGTCGAGGACGAGCATGTTGTTGCCGATATTTTTCATATAGTTGTATTGATAAGGCCACAAAGTTTCCTCGCAGTAATTTGAATCGGGTACTGCCATCACGGCGTCGGCCAGCATTTTGCCGGCTCTTAGCGTGTTGTTGACTCCTGAGCCGAGCATCGGAATTGCCATCGCCGCGGAATCGCCTATAATTGCAATATTATTGCCTATCATCTTGCCAATTGTTCTTCTGACGGGTATAGTCTGTATTGTCCCACCCGAAATCAGATTGTCGGAAAGAGTCGGGTATATATTTCTGAAATCTTCGAACGATTTTTCTATCTGCTCTTGGCTCAACGCTTCTCTGAATCTGCCGATAAGCACATCCATGCACTTTTTCTCTGAAATGACCCAGTCAAGCCCTCTCTCCCTCGTATGGAAAAAGTAGACAGTGTATTTGTTTTCCGGTTCGCCGCCGATTAGTTTTTCGTAAAGACCTCTGTAAACCGAAAAAATATCCGTACCGTGAAATTTTCCTTCAATGTCAAACGATTCCGGCAGATTTGTTCTGATCGGAGAATCGGCTCCGGCGGAGTCTATGACGAGGTCGCCCGCGGACACGAAATATTTTCCGTTTTTCTTTAAAACGAGACCTGAAACTCTGTCGTTTTCAATGAATGCACTGACCGCCGATACGCCGAATTCAAATTTTACGCCCGCCTCCCTGCATGATTTTATCATGTGTCTGAGAAGTTTTTTTCTGTCAACGAGGTAATTTGTATTTGACTTTTTTTTGTCGGGCATTCTGATTTTTACGGTTTCGTTGGGATTTGTGTAAGTTATACCCATCGTGTTTTCGCACGCCCGTTTTGAAATTGGCGGCATTCCGATTTCTTCCAGAATCGACGGGTTTATTGAATCAGACCATGGATAGCCGACCTTTGACACGGCGTTTTTTTCGTATACGGTCACATCGTACCCGTTTTTGGAAAGAAGATAAGCCGCGGCGAGTCCTCCGTGGCCCGCTCCGGCGACAAGTATTTTTGGGGACATAAATAATATCTCCTCCGTAAAATCAAGATTCTTAAATTTTTACAACAGCAATATTTTAATCAATTATATATAAAACCGACGATGATTTCAATTATAAGTTTATTTTTTACAAATAACGAAAAAAGCAACAAAATAAATTATCATAAATTGTAAATATTGTTGCAATTATTTTGTTTTAGTGTTATTATATACGATATGAACAGAAAACTAATCTTCTGAAAAAGTTTTTATCTTTAGGGAAGTGATATATTGGCAGAAGATAACAAAGCGACCGAGAATAATGAAATCAAGTCAGACGTACAGAGTCAGTTTAAAGTCGCGAACAGGCGATACGTAGGCACAAAGGAAACGGTTGGTTTCGTTTTGTGGGATGCCGCGCAGTCGTTCCATATCAATGTCTATTCCGACAGATTTATCACAAATATCGTTCAGATCGATCTTTCTCTTCAGATGATCGAGCAGTCTGTCGACGGAGTGTGGGATATTGTAAACGATATCTTTATGGGGGCAATCGTAGACAGGACGAGAACGAGATACGGAAAATTCCGTCCGTACCTTCTCCTTCTCGCCATACCCGGAATGATTTTCTCATGTCTTTATTGGCTTATGCCGCTTCTTTTCGCCGGCAGAACGTCAATGGACCTCACGAAATTTATTTTCTATTTCGCTCTCGCATTCATCAGAGAAGGCGTAGGCACGTTCCAGGGAATAGCGAGGACGGGACTTTTATCTACGATTACACCGCACCCGATAGACCGAACGCGGCTTATAACGCTTGCGAATTTCGCTTCAGGAACATTCGGAGAAAAGCTGCCGCAGCAGATAACGACTATTATACTTGACCTGATAGACAATAACGTATTTAAAAGCGCGTCTACAAACGTCCTTTACAAATGGACTTTCGTCGGCATGGGCGTATTTACGTCTCTTGTCTCCGGATTGATGTCAATGTTCTTCTTCCTGAACTCTCGGGAAAGGGTAATGCAGTCCGTCGACAGGCCGAGCATACGGCAGGGTTTCAGATCTATTTTCAATAACAAGCCTATTTTGCTTCTTACTTTGTCGGACTTTCTTTCGTCATTCTCTCTTTCCGGCTCTAAGTCCGACTATTACATAGACGTTCTTCATTTCGCGTCAATGACTCTCGTCTCGGGCATTGCGGCTGCTCCGTTGAGTCCCGTTTCGTATCTTTACGTACCGTGGCTCAGAGAGCATATTCCGTCTAAGTGGCTTTACATTACGACAAAATATATTTCTGAATTTGAAAATATATTCGTCTACCTTTTCGGTATTATCGGAATGGACAGAAAGACCAAACATGGAGGCTTCTACCAGCAGAGAGGACCGATGATAGTTTGTATGTCTATTTACGAGGTTATTTGGACGCTGTTCTACGGCTGCAAGTCTGTAATAGGCACCGAAATGTACAACGAATCAATGGACTACTGCGAATGGAAAAACGGCTACAGAACAGAGGCTATGACGTCTGTTGCAAAAGGTCTTGCCGCGAAAGTTGCGCAGAAGGTATCGTCTCTTATAAGAACGGCTCTTAAAAAATGGGTCAATTACGATCAGTCGGCATACATCAACGGTCAGGAGCAATCCGACAGAGTCAAGTATTATCTGTTCGCCATGTTCACGATAATACCGTCTGTCACGGGATCCCTCGGAATTATTCCGATGCTTTTCTACGACCTTGACGGCGAGAAGAAAAAGAAAATGTACGCTGACCTTATGGAAAGAAGAGCCAAAATGCAGAAGACCGCAAATTCCGGCAGCGCGGAAGATCTTCAAAAGGCAAACGAGGAGCATATGGCTTCCGTTACGTCCGGCTCCGACACCACGTCAAAAAGTTAACAAAAAAACAACAAAAACCTCCTTCGGTCAAATCCGGAGGAGATTTTTTATGATACAAAAATTCACAAAATATGAAATTAATTAACTGTTATATTTCG
>OMUY01000061.1 GCA_900314355.1 uncultured Eubacteriales bacterium
CGTTTCTTGCCGCAATCCCCTTTGTATACGTCAGAAACAGCCTGACGCATTATGAGAAGCACATTTCGGAGGAGCTGGAAACAACGCTCTCTATCATTACGATTTCCTATGTGAGAAGCGGCAATCTGATCAAGGCCGTACAGGAAAATATCGGATATATCAAGCCGCCGCTCAAAGAGCATTTTTCCGCGTTTCTCGGCGACGTTTCCTTTATCGCCGATACCAAACAGGCGATCCGTAACCTCCGGGCAAAGGTGGACGACGATATTTACCATGAATGGTGCGACGCGCTTATTCAATGCCAGGACGACAGCCACCTGAACGAAACGCTGCAGCCGATAGTGGACAAGCTGACCGATGTTAGAATTGTAAACTCCGAGCTTGAGACGATGATGGCGTCGGCAAGAATGGAGTATTACACGATGGTGGGGCTTGTGGTCGGCAACGTGCCGCTGCTTTACGTTCTGAACAAGGACTGGTTCCACACGCTCATTTTTGAGATGCCGGGTAAAATCGTTCTCGGGATCTGCGGCATCGTGATCTTTATCACCTACCTGTTTATGCTCAAGTTCACAAAGCCGGTCGGCTACAAAGCGTAATCATCAAAGAAAAGGCGGTCGAAGGATCGCCGATATTTTTTACTCAGAAAAAGGAGAGCTTTTACCATGAAAAAGGAACGATTTGAACAACGGTTTTTCCGCATTTTTACAGAGGCGGGCTATTCCCCGATCCAGATCCTCTCGGTGACGCCGGAGGAGTTGGTGGAGATCCCGAAGATCACGGTGCCGAATATCCGCGCCGTTCTCTGTTTGCAGAATAAGCTACTGACAAAAACAATCCCCGTTCGCGGTAAACGCAGAGCGGAAGCATTATTAAATGAGGTCAACCGTCAAAGGAGGGAAAGCGGTTGACGGAGGAATACCATGCTGTATCCCTGTCAGGCGGAAAAGACAGCACGGCGATGCTGCTGCTTATGATCGAGCGCGGTATGCCGATCAATTCGGTCCTTACCGCCGATACGGGAATGGAATTTCCTGAAATGTATCTGCACCTCAATAAACTGGATGAGTACCTTTTCAGCGAGAGAGGTATTCACATCACAACGCTGCGGCATCCCAAAGGGTTTGAGTGGCTGATGTTCGACGAGCCGAAACAAAGACCTGCCACGATAGAAAACAGGCTCCGGCTCGGCGTTCCGCTTTGCGGAAACGGCTGGCCCGGAATCCGCGTTCGATGGTGTACGGGACAATTAAAAACACACCTTATCTCCAAAGAAGTCAACCGCTTAAAGGGCGAGTTCAACGCGATCCATTATGTAGGCATCGCTGCGGACGAGCCGAAACGCATACACAACGACCGCTACCCGCTTGTTGAGTGGGGAATCACGGAGATAGAGGCGTTGCGGATCTGCTATGACCGCGGTTACGATTGGGGCGGGCTGTATGAGATCTATCACCGCTGTTCGTGCTGGTGCTGTCCCTTTCAAAGAATTGACGAGCTTCGCAAATTGCGGCGTCACCACCCGGAGCTTTGGGCAAAACTGCTCGAAATGGACAAACGCGCGCTGGCGCAGTTCGGCGATACCCCGCTCGGCAGATTCCGTCCGAATTGGACGGTCGGGCAGCTCGACCAACGGTTCGCCGCAGAAGAAAACGAAAGGAAGGATGATCCATGATAAAAATACTTGTCGGCGCGCTTGTCGGCGTCGCGTTCTACTTTATCCTTGCGGACGCTTTTAAGCTGCCCACGGTGAGAACCTCCCGCGCCGTCAACAACATTGCGAAACGGCAGAGGGAAAAGACGAGCAGTCTGGACGTATGGCTCAGTAATATTGCGGCGTTCCTCGCAAAGTACATGCCGATGAACGAGTTCCGCAGAGAGGAGCTCGCCGCAGACCTGAAAACGGCGCAGATGGATATTACCCCGGAGATGTATAAAGCCAACGCAATCGTAAAAGCGATGCTGATCGGCGTGTTTGCAATTCCGGTGTATTTCATTTTTCCGATCCTGTCGCCTGTCATTCTGTTCCTTGCGTTTGTCCTGTACCGGATGAACATGAAAAGCGTCCGTGTACGCATCGGAAACAAGCGCAGCAGGATCGAAGCGGACCTGCCCCGGTTTGTTGCTACGATCAAAGAGCGGATCGGGCGCGACCGAAACCTTCAGAACTTGATGCGGGATTTCGCCAAGAACGCAAGACCGGAGCTGAAGCACGAACTGGATATAACGGTGGCGGATATGACGTCCGGCAACGACGAAGCCGCCATCACAAGACTTGAAACCCGCGTCGGCTCCCCGATGATGAGTGACGTGTGCAGGGGCTTCATTACGCTGATTCACGGTGACGTTGCCATTAACTATTGGGATACCATCGCCGCAAAGTTTGCTGATATTCAGAGAAACCGCCTGAAGGCTGAAGCGCAGAAGGTGCCGAGAAAGGTAAAACGCCTCTCGATGTGCCTGCTTGTGTGCTTTATGCTGATCTACGTTGTCGTCATCGTCGTTCAGATCATGAACAGCGTCGGCGTAATGTTTTCGGGCTGATAGGAGGGGGAGATCATGAAGAAAAATCTGCTTTCCCGAAAAGCGGAAGGATATATCGACATTTGCGTTGGTATCATTGTGCTTTTATCTGTGCTTGTGCTAACATTAAATATTTACTCTTTTTTGACCTTAAAACAGGATATGGACGAAATCACCGAACAGCTTATAGAGGTTGCGACCACAAACGGATGCTTCGGGGATGAGTTCAATGACCGCGCCGCAGCGCTGAAGGAGCAATTCTTTGACTTCAACGTGACCGTTTCAGCAGATAGCTGGTATAACGCTTCATATAAGCGGGTACAACTCGGTAAAACGATGAAGGTTACGATTTCCGTGCATACAAAGCTCATTGGCGTCGGCGTTGTTGAGATCCCGATCACGGCCACAAGTACCCGAAGCGGTTTGTCGCAGCACTACTGGAAGGGGTGACGGGTATGGTTATAAAGGATAAAAAAGGAAGCAGCTACGTTCCGATCTGCGTCTTTATCTTGATTATTCTGATGACTTTTTCCGTTATCCTCGTCTACGCCTCATCCATTACGGTTGTCCGTGTTCAAAAGGCGAATACCGAAACGGTGTTTGACAGTTTTGTGGCGAAAAACTCTATCCTTATTTACAGCAATATAAAGCAGGGGAAGAACGCCACTGACCATCTGAACACCGCTCCGTTTTACACAATGCTTATGGACTTTTGCACATTGGACGAAGAGGGCGGAATGTACTATGCTAAAGACGAAGACGGTACGGAGAAGTTCCGCATGACCAAGCCGCAAATGGATTTCATCGAAGAGGATACGCT
>OMUY01000062.1 GCA_900314355.1 uncultured Eubacteriales bacterium
TTAGCATAATTAAAAAATAAAGTAAATATATTATTGTCTACTATTTTATGGCAGCTCTGTGTTGTAAATAGATGTGACCCATTTTATGTAAAAAATATAGTCAAGATACAGTACAATGTTTTTGGTGTAAATCCATTATACCATATTTTGAAGTTACTTTTTTTGAACCACATCATTTTAGCACATATATGAAAATCCTTTCGATGACGCTTTAGCAGAAAATTTCTTTTCTATTCTCAAAACAGAATGTATCCACATAGTCAAGCTTGCCACCTATGAGGAGGCTAGCCTCCTCATAAGTGAATACATCAACTACTACAACAATTACCGTATTCAAACAAAAACAAAACTGACTCCGCTTGAATAACAAAATCAGTTTGTTTCTTAAAATTTAATTATTCTGCCATTGGTGGTCTTTTTTGTGCTGTATGCATAACTTTGGGCAGTCCTCCAATTTGTACTCTATTTTATATTTTGAAATTTTTATTGAAGTTCAAAATCCTGAAGATCACGGGCATACGGCGCCATAACAGAGCCAGCGGTATATAATAAAAAGTCCTTTCCGCAGCGATCAAGCCGAGGAAAGGACTTTTTGGGGCGTTGAAAGAAGCAGGCAAACAGCATAAAAAACACCGTATGACAATAAGACAAAAATCCTATATTCTGTGTCTGTCATTCATACTGAGCTTGGGATAGCCTTTCTGAGAAGACTCGAACCTGCTCCGCATACGCGATACAAAGTTTATTATTCAATTGTTAAATGTATATGCTCAATTCTCCGAGAGCTCGCCATGCAGCTTTTGAATGAGCTCCCTCAATTTTGTCACATATCTCAATCAAATAATAGTACGCTTTATATTCTTTCGGATGATCTTGATAATCTGCCTTCAAATATGATTAAATCCAAACAAGGCTGCTATCAGCTCAAAAATCTCCTTTTTTGCTTGTTTAATCGCCGAAGATACTATCTGATCAAAATCGCCATCGCGCCCAACGTAGAAATCCACAAATTCTATTTTTCTTCAATCCTGGGACGAATAATATCATACCTATTATTAAATATAAAAAAATACGTCAAATAAGTACATAATCCTTTTGTTTTCATCATCAAAAGAAATCCGCTTTAGATTATTTTCATTATTAGTCAATGCAACAACAAGCTCGCCGTTGTGCGCGGTTGATTGTTTTCGCACGACCACATAGTCACCTTCGTCAATTCCCGCCTGATTCATTGAGTCGCCGTAGGCTTGCAGAATAAACAACTCGCCGGAACCAAAAATACTTACCGGAAGGTCTATATACTCTTGAACATTTTCTTCTTCCTCAACAGGATCGCCGCAAACGACGCGCCCGACTATTGGAGTGTTGTTGATTCCGTGATTTATAAGATCAGAAACTTGAGTCATGATGTTTTTGCCATCATAATCTATCATGCCCCTGTCCCGCATAGCTGTCAGATAGGTATATGCCGTTCCTCTGGCAACGCCGACTTCATTTGCGATTTCCGTTGTGGAGGGAGATCTGCCGTTCTCACGCTGGTAACCTTTTGTGAACTCAATGATGTGTTCCATGATTTTGGGATCTTTCTTCCGCATAAGTTCAACTCCTTTTCTATCCAGAGCAGCGTGCTTTGATAATTTCATTATACAGATATTTTTCCTTGTGTCAATAGACAAAAAATGAGGTGCAAGCAATTTGCCGCACCTCAAGCCAATTTTTAGATTTTTTCTTATTTTTCAAGTCCGTTTGCCGCATTTATGACCATTTCTGCATAGGTCTTTTTGATATCATCCGGACCTTTTATGCTAACTTTTCCACCGAAACCAAATATCCAACCGTAAAAGACATTTCCGATAGTTGTATTTACTACGGTTTCAAAAGTTCCGTCGGCATTTGTCTTAATGGGAATGCTTCTTCCGAATTTATCTATTAAGGCATCCACTACATCATTATCGCAAACAAGTTCAACTTCCTTTTTTTCGCCTCCATACATTCGGAACATTGCATTCAGATATGTATTCAGGTTAAATCCTTTCGGCGGTTTAACTGCATCCGAATCAAGAATATCCGGCTGTTTGATGATTCGATCCAAACGGAAGCTGCCGATACCCTCATGTTTTTCGGAATATCCGACTGCATAATAGAAGTCGCCGTTCCAAATCAGCTTATAGGGACTGAACACATAATTATATCCGTCATGCTTTGGCTTCTTCCGCTTGCTCGTATTATATGAGAAATACTGAAAAGATACTTTTTTCCCTGCGTTGATCGCATCATTCAATGCTTCCATGATATAGTAAATCTTTTCATTGTCTGCCTTGATCCTGTTTTCGACGTCAACATTTCGGACAAGTGCCGCAGCATTCTGACGGCTTGTGAGCATTCCAAGCTTATTTACAAGCACAGCGCTCTTTTTCTTTGGAATGAATCTCGCGGATTCCACGGCGTCAATCAGCGTTTTTATCTCCGGTAAGTCAAATTTTCTGCCAACGAGATAATATCGGTTCTGCGTCGAAGGTTCAACTGTTATATCCACGCCCAGCATTTGCAGAGCCTTGATATCGTCTCCTATTGTTCCACGCGAAGAAGATATATCATAATCGCGCTCAAGTTGTTCCATGATCTGCGCAATCGTCAGATAATGGTCTTCATCTGTCTGCTCATAGAGCATCTTAGCCACATAAAAGGGTCGAAGTTTTGCTTTTATATCCATATTCAATTACCCTGCGTCTTCAAGATCCATATTATCAGTCCACAATTCGCACTGTGTCATAACAGTCTGCACCGCGTCTTCCATTCCCTCCGGCGGGTAGCGGTGTTTCTTCAGCAGTTTTTTGATCATCATACGCATTTTTGCTCTTGCCGAATCTCGCTTCTGCCAATCTATCGTCCTGTTTTTGCGCAGCGTATCGGCAAGCTCTTTTGTTATGGCTATCAGTTCTTCATTCTCATAGAAATCCTTGATCGCCTGCGGTTTTGTAAGCGCATCGTAGAACGCAAGCTCATCAGCAGTCAAACCGAGCTTTTCGCCCTCTTTCTTTGCGTCGGCAATTTGCTTTGCGAGATTGAGAAGCTCTTGAATCACTTCTTCATTTGTCAGCATTCCATTCAGATAAGAATTCATTGCTCTTTGAATGATCTCGCTGAACTTTTCTGATTTTACGACGTTCGTTCTGCGGTAAACCTGCACCTGTTCAGCAATCAATCGTTTCAACAGCTCAACGGCAAGGTTTTTCTCCTTCATCTTAGAGATTTCTTCTAAGAACTTCAGGTCGAACAAGGAGAATTCCGTATCGACGTCGGAGAACAGATTGATTACCCCGTCGCTTTTGATGCTCTGCTTAAGCAGCTCATTGATTCTTGCGTTCATTTCCGGCAGGGAGATCTTTTTCTGTCCGCCCTGATTTGTCAGCTTGATAACCATTACGCGCACAGCCTCAAAGAAAGCCGCTTCCATCCGCATGGGCTCATCAACAAGAGATGAACAAAGTGAAAGCGCCTGGTGCAGCAGCAACGATTCTTTTGCAAAATCGTCGCGCTTCTGCTGCCGCGTTACATCCATAATGAAGTTGACTGCGCCGGTTATTGTTTTCGCCCGTTCCAGATCCGTTCCGGTTGCGAACTTGGAATAGTCATAACCATGGAATAGGTCTCTACAAATCGAAAGCTTTTCAAGGAACTTCGGATAGGCAACCTTTGCGACGTCGGTATCACCGTATCTTTCACGGTCACGAACGGTATAGTCGTTCATTGCCTGCTTGAGCGCGGCGGCAATACCTACATAATCGACGACCAAACCACCTTCCTTATCACGGAACACACGGTTTACGCGGGCGATAGCCTGCATCAGGTTATATCCGGACATCGGCTTATACACATACATTGTGGCAAGAGAGGGCACGTCGAAACCTGTCAGCCACATATCCACAACGATTGCAATTTTCAGAGGGCTGTCGTTATCCTTAAACTTTACAGCCAACTCGTCGCGCCGATGTTTATTGCCGATGACCTCACGCCAGTCTTCCGGGTCCTTATTACTCTCCGTCATAACGACGGCCACCTTGTCCGTCCAGCCGGGGCGCAGTTCCAAAATGCGCCGGTATATCTTCAGGGCGATGGCGCGAGAGTAGGCAACAATCATCGCCTTACCGGTCAGAAGATTTTCTCTGTAATTCTCATAGTGATTGAGGATATCTGTAACCAAAGAATTGATCGTCCGGTCGTTACCAAGGATTGCTTCCATCTGTCCCAGCTCTCGCTTGCTCCGTTCAATCACTTCCGGATCGGCGTTATTCGCCATGATCTCATATTCCGTGTCAATCAGTCTGAGCGTGGTTTCGTCAAGCTGAAGTTTAATAACCCGGCTCTCATAGTAGACAGGACGAGTGGCTCCGTCTTCAACCGCCTGAGTCATATCATAGATGTCGATATAATCGCCGAACACCTCGCGGGTATTGCGGTCTTTTGCGGAGATCGGAGTGCCGGTAAAACCGATATATGTAGCGTTTGGCAGACTGTTCCGTATAATACGTGCAGTTCCGACAACACGTCTTGCGATGGTTTCTCCATCTTCGTTGGTTGTCATTTTAATGCTTTCGGTCAATCCATACTGTCCGCGATGCGCTTCGTCTGCCATAACGATAATATTTCTACGCTCGGACAACGGCTCCTGGGATTCCTCAAATTTCTGCATCGTAGTAAAGATAATACCGTTAGACTGTCTACCGGCAAGCCAGTCTTTCAATCCGATATCATCTTTAGAAGAGTTTTGCGTTAATTTCCTGCAGGTTGCATGAACCGGCGTCTGCCTCAAAAACTCTTTGCATTTCATAAACTGCCCGAAAAGCTGATCGTCCAGATCGTTCCGGTCTGTAATTACAACAATCGTTGGGCTGTCTAAAACTTCTTGGAGCAAATGGGCATAGAATACCATAGACAGCGATTTGCCGCTGCCCTGTGTGTGCCAGAAGACGCCGCCCTTACCATCGGTTTCAGTACCGCGTTTTGTGGATTCTGCTGCTTTCTTTACGGCAAAGTATTGATGATAACCGGCAAGGATCTTGAAACTCTTTAACCCTTCATTGGAAAAGCAGATAAAATTCTTGATGATATCCAGCAGCCGGTCCTGCTCAAACATTCCTTCAAAGAAGGTGTCAAACTGTGCGTACTGCGTATTCTCATAGCTGCCGTCTTTCGTCTTCCATTCCATAAAGCGGTCTTCGCCGGAAGTAATAGTTCCCGCTTTTGAGACACTCATATCGCTCATAACGCAGATTGCGTTATAGATAAACATGGACGGGATTTCCTGCATATAGTTCCGAAGCTGGAGATAAGCGTCGGAAGCCTCCGCTTCTTCTCGGGAAGGAGATTTCAGTTCTACAATAACAACAGGCAGACCATTTAAGAATAACAGAACGTCCGGACGCTTATTACTGTTCTCGATAAATGTCCACTGATTCGCCACAATAAAGGAATTTTTGGGCGGATTCTCATAGTCTGCAAGATAACAAATATCCGCGCGTTCCTCCCCATTTACAACATAACGTACCGGGACACCGTTCTGCAGATAATCCATAAAGACAGCGTTTTTCTGTACCAGCTCACCGTTTTCAAAATTCTTGAGCTTGTACAGCGCGTCCGTGATCGCATCCTCCGGCAAATTCCGATTCAAACGATGAAGTGAATCCACAAGCACATCATCATACAATGGACTGCGGAAATCACGCACCAAATCCGGGCCATACACATAGGTATAGCCCATATTTTTGAATAACTCAATGACGGAGTTCTCATAATCTGCTTCCGTATATACTCCCGGCATAACTATTTCTCCTTATGAACAGGATTATTTATCTGGATTTTTATTCTCATCGCAAAACACTTCTGCGGCGATTCTTATAGCATACTTGAATCCTTGCTTAAATACCTCAACCTCTCTGAGTGCGTTGGCAGCGGTATATAATTCTCTCTCTTTTTCGTACAGTTCTTGTAATTCTTCCGGCAGCTTAGACATTAAATCATCAAAACAGGCAGATGATTCTTTTATCATTGCTTCAAGCTCCGATCCCTTTTCGACAGGGATGATCTGCGGATCGAGGTTACCATACCACAATTGATCTAAAATTCTCACAAAAATCAACTCCTATATAAAGATGAGTTGATTTTACCATCTGGAAAACACCAAATACAACAAACTGATAGCGAATAAATCCACTTATAGTTTAAGTGTGATACCGTAAACAATAATTTATTGGCTTAGAGGTCGTCCATTTCCGAGACGTCAAGCTCAC
>OMUY01000087.1 GCA_900314355.1 uncultured Eubacteriales bacterium
ACCGAAGCGGAGGATAAATATACCTTCAGACAGAGTTCACAGATTTCAAATCAATGCGGCTTGATCGGTCATCTCCGCGCGGATATGGATAGGGACGGCAACGGATTTTTCAGCAGTTGGAATGATTACCGAGCAGACCTTAAAACAGACGAGTTTAAGGCGGAGCTTGACGTTGTAATCAATTCGCTGCGTGAGGAGGGAGATATTCTCCACAGCAGAAGCGATCTTGCAAAGTATTGTCATTCTATGCCACAAAGCAATATGCAGACCGAGCAGGACTATTACGGCGTCAGAGTGGACACCGAAAAGTATGCTTATCTTCTACGGTTGAATCCGAACAAGGGAGAATATAACCTGTACTGCTATTGCTATCGTCGGGATTGGCTTGACTCTCATTTGCGGCAGGCGGAAAGAGGTATACGTTTTATTGATCCGAATTACAGGGAGCTGTTCCGCATCCCGGACGGCGACAAGGTTCGTATTCTATATTCGGATGGCGACAAGGTGGACCGAGCCTGCCGGTATATTGACGATTACCATGTTGAAGTCGGCGACTATTTATTCCACATATGTGAGTTCGCCGAACGAATGGATGGCGTTAACTCAAAGGTGATTCCTCTGAGATCTTCTCTTCCGGAACGGTGCTACGTCTATGTGCAGACGAAAAACGAGATCGGTCTTATACAGAAAGGCGAATCCGGCTACTATAGGACGGATATGTGGATCATAGACGCCAACGACGGCAAACAGATCGTAAAGGATCTCAATGAAAAACTCGGCGTCACCAAAGCGCAGGCGGAAGCCATGAAAGCCGGTTCCATGTTCGGCTGGGAAACGCCTGCTGCCGATCCGAAAAACTATGACACCGACGGCATACCGATAAAGGCAAAGCACAAAGACCGGGGTGACGCCCGATGAGCGAATACTGCGTATGCTGCGGCGAGGAGATCCCCGAAGGCAGAATGGTTTGCCCGATTTGCGCCGCAAAAGCAGAAAGTAAAGATAACGAACAACCGTATGCGCAGAAGGACAAAGCGGAGAAGAACGATTGAGAATAAGAGGGATTATGTTCATTCTATCCCTTCTTTTCCTGTCTATAACAGCTTGCTTTATGAAGATTCAACCTGCCTATACCGATATTATAATCCCAGAACAAAATAGTTTTCGGCAGAAAACGATTCTTGAACAGGTTGATGAAACTCATTCCGAAGAAGAAACGACGAAGGAAATAACAATTACAGAGGCAACGGTCGTAGAGACGACTGTGCATTACGGGCCGATAAAGGAACCTGAGACACAAAGCGAAACAGTTTCGGAAGAGCCGACGACGGTGTATAAGGAACCTGAATTGTCCTATGGTACGGCGGGGCGGCTGGACATTCCGGGCGTCGGCGTCGCGATCTATTCCGCCGATTTGAATCGGGATGATACGCAAAGTATTGTTGACAGGTGGGACAGCGCAGCGATTTTCCCATACCGAGAACGCATCACGGTTATTGCCGATCATAACAATCAAGGGTTTAGTGCAATCAGGAATACTTCGATTGGAGATTGCGCGGTAATTTCTCAAAGCAACGGCAGTTATGCGTGCTATCTCTGTACGCGTATTTGCTTCAACGGACATAACCTCGGGACTGAGATTGTCGATGAGAACGGCGACCGGGTTGAGTATAATACGGACGGAGATCTTGTCATGTATACCTGCAACGATTGCTGGCAGAATATCACCATCGTCTTTTGGCAAAGAACGGATTGAAAAATAGTCGCAGCCGAAAACTGCGGCTTCTTACATATTGAGCTTTTCGCAGGAATGTGATATACTACCCGAAGAACAAAACAACGGGATTTGATATATATGGACAAGACTGATTGGGAAGCGCTTTCCTATGAGAAGAAAAACCGGCGGCTCTTTCACCAACAGGTCGAGTTGCTGAAAACATTTTTGGAGCATCACGCCATATCACAAGAGCAATACAATAAAAGTTATAACGATTTGGTTGTTAAAATGAGAATTAAAGATTGATAAATCGGGATTTGCGGAGGAAGCACGGCATGTCGAAAGTAAAACTCATCATTACCGACAGCAAATGCAGATGCGGCTATTTCAAAAAAGGGCAGGAATTCATTGTTGAGGACTTATGTCCGCCGCTCTGTCATGAGCTGTGGAACAACATCTACCCGCTTGTTTACGCATTGCAGAACGGCGCTTTGCTTGATTACGGACAGGTACGGGCAAAGATGTTCGATGCGAAATGTCCGGATGAAGGCAGAGTTTGTATCCATGGAGAAGTCATAGAAAACTGACAAATTCCGGTTTGTGAATATGAAATAAACAATTAAATACGATTTATAAGACAGTGCTCTTTAACCTCCGGCACTGTCTTTTCTTTTTCAGCCGCAGGATTCTTTGTTTCTTTTCTGGCCTGCGGCTTTTACATATCAAAAAGAAGGGAGTGATTGAAATGGCTGACGACAGACATATTATCTGGACGAGCGACGTGGACTATGAGGACTGGAAGGACGACCTTGAAGCGGAATATCCCGAACTGACCGAGGATGAACGGATAATGAAGATGTACGAACGCAACGGCGAATATCTCGGCGACGAGCGTATCAATCTCAATATCCAGCTTGCCGATCCGATTCTTGTGATCGCCGATCTCGGACTTTGGAACGGCAGACGGATGGGCTACAAGGAGATCCCCAGCGGCAATATCCGGGATTGCCTGTACTCCGACTGCGATTACAACACTTGGTTCATTGACAAGCGCGGCGACTTCTGCTGTGAGGCGGTCCATCACGACGGCACCAACCATTATATCTACCGAGCATATAAGGATGGTGTGTCCGACGCCGCAAAGGAAGCGCTCAAGTATAAAATCTACCGGGGTATCGCAACAAGATCGGATATTACGCGCGTCACACGGCGGCTCGGCGACGATATCGCAAAGGTGTACGGCTGGAAAATCCCGGCACTGCCGAAGCAGAAAGCGAGAGACTATGCAAGATAACAAAAATCAGAAGAAAGAGAGGAAAAAGCCAATGGCAAAACAGGTTTCCATGAGAGCAAAGAAAATGAAGCTGCTTGAAAAGGTCATTTCCGCGGGGCTGACGTCGGAAGAAAAAATTATCTCTATGACGCCCGCGGATATGGTACAGCTTCCCGAGATCACAACGGAAGAGCTTCGTTTGCTTTGCGATCTGCAGGACAGCATGAAAAATAACAACTTTTTCGCCTTCCTCTGTTCGGAGTGAGGTGAGAAACAATGCCAAGCAAGCTGCAAATCATTTTAGACGGACTGAAAAGCGAGATGCTGGAGAACGCGAAGGACGACGACAAATGGATGGCGTTTCTTCGCACGGCGGCGAACAACTATAAGTATTCCTTTAACGATCAGATTTTGATTCACGCCCAACGCCCCGACGCCACCGCCTGTGCGGAAATCGGCTTTTGGAATGACCGAATGAATCGGTGGGTAAACAAGGGAGCAAAGGGTATCGCGCTTGTAACGTACAACGGAACAGTACCGCGCCTGCGGTATGTATTCGACGTCAGCGACACCCATAACCGGTACGGACAGGAGATTCGTTTGTGGCAGGCGGAGGAGCGTTATCACAGCGACATTATTACAGCGCTGGAGGACAGCTTCGGAGAGCTTGAAGATAAGTCCGATTTTCGCCACGCGCTCATTTCCACCGCGAAAAACCTTGTGGAAGACAATATGCAGGACTATCTATCAGAGCTTTCCGAAAGGCCAGATCAGGGGTATCTTACCGATTTGAACAGCGAGGGGCTTGAGGTCGTATTCCGCGAGGCGCTGCTGAGAAGCACACAATATATGCTGCTCTCCCGCTGCGGTCTGGCGCAAAGAGAAGACTTCTTTGACGAGCATTTCCACCCGATATTCTTTTTTAATACCATTGATACGATTTCTCTTTACGGTACGGCTGTCAGCGATATTGCTGAAATGGGGCTGCGAGAGATCGAAAGCACCGTTCGTAATCTGCAAATTGCCGAAAGAAATGTAAATCGCACATTTGCAAACCCGGGAAGACCGCGCTATGATGAAAGCGCAAATCAAACCAAAACCGAAAGGAGCAATGAACATGGAACTGACGTACACGAGGCAGGGAGACTTTTCGATCCCGAATTTGACATTGAGGACGGACTATCCTCCGCTGGGCAAGTACGGGATGCTGCGGAAAACGTATCTCCTTCAGAATCGGAAAGCCCTGTTCAACCGACTGGCGATGAACGACACGCTGTGGGACCACCTGAGCGAAGTGGACAAAAACGCGACCGAGATGATGGAGCGGTTGACGCAGCAGATGGCGCAGGTCCAGGGCGTGACCGAACAGATGAAAGCGACGGATCA
>OMUY01000064.1 GCA_900314355.1 uncultured Eubacteriales bacterium
CATCGCCCGCCAGCGAGAACACATGGTTATGCGTCGCCATTTTGTACTCGAAATCGCGGTAATAGGCATTTCCCCAGAAGTCAACCGTAATGGTGTTTGCCGGAAATATCCTCGCGGGTCTATCGGTTCTTCCCTTGATACCACGATTCTCAACGCCGCTGTTTATGAAGAACTCACCTTTCCCATTGATGTCCTTCTGCTGCAAGTCCACATCGCCCGTGGAAGATGTGAACAGCGTGTCCAATGCGAACTTCTTAAACCTCACCTGCCCATTCCCGAAATCAGCCTCCGAAGCGCCTGCTTCGTCAGATGCGGATTCTTGAGAGAGAGAGAGAGTATTTTCTTGTCCTCGTCGGTTAACTCGTAATCGTCGAGACCGGAGGCTGCGAGATACGCGTCAAGCTCGGCTTGAATATTGTTTCAGAATGATTATATAGGTAAAAAATAAGGCTGAAGGTCGCATTGCTGCAACTTTCAACCTTATAAATTATGCAAGACAAGATTAACAATCAACCCAAGCCATATCCTTTTCGGCTTCCCAAAACGATTTATCATTCCAAATTTTTGCTTCTTCAAATTCAGCAATACAATCTGAAATAGTCTGCTTGGTAGCTGAAAATATAGTAGTATTGTTATTCAAATTATATACTTCGAGAACAACGCTAACAATATTTCCTTGATTGTCTGTTGTAACTTGGCAACCATTAACAAAGAATTTTTCGCCATCATACATCACATAGTGGTCCTCATAAGTCAATTTATCAATAAAATCATTTGCATTTCCGTCAATCATACCATTTCCTTCCTTTCAAATATTTTTTGTATTTTTCAAAAGTTTGTTTATCTAAGTATTGGGCGGGACTATGCTTAAAATCTTTGTTGTAATAATGAATGTGAAGTACGGGCTCGTGATTTCCAGTTAAGCGTGGTTCAGGATGATAGGCGATTTCCATTTTTAGCAAATGGTCATCTTTGCCATATATGCGGAGCATATTCATAGTTCCGTCTTTATGAAATTTTAAATACATTTCACTTGAATGTGCCTCGGCGGGCAAGTCATGCAATCCGGTTCCCGGCATACCACTCAACACCTTGACGCCCTCATATTTGTCGATTGTTTCGTAGGTATAAGCAACATTATTTCCGCTTGCAAATGTTCCTCTTCCTCCCATATTACCGCACCACCCTTCGTGAATCACGGTAATTTACCGAAACAATATTGCCACCCATCTCTGAAAACGGCTCACCAAAGCAGATGATTGCGGATGGGTTGACTCTCTCAAGCATCTCGTTATATCCGCGCATAGAGCCAAGGCGATTCCTTTTACAGCCAATCATACCAACAGCGACAACGCTTCCTTGCTCGATTCCGTCAAAGCAAAAATCAAAGCTTTGTGATAACCCCCAACTGACAGTGGGTACAACAAGCAATCCTTTACTCTGCCAATAAGCACCAACCCATCTGTTTTGTGCAACACTCTCAAGTTGACGCCATAAATCCATATCGGCATATGTTGAGAAATCCGGGGTTAACAAAAACTTATATTGAGAATAACGCTGCAATGTCCTTTCGGGATTATCATAAATTCCCTTAAATCGCCAATCATCAACAAAGAAATGAACACCTTTTTTCTTGTTGATTTCGTTATCGTTCGCCTTCGTATCGGAGCAGGCGATAAGCTCAACACTATTTAATTCAATATTCTGTTTGCGAACAAGAGGGATACCCCACTTGCCCGAAGATGTGAAGGTATTACGCATAAAAAGCGAATCTTCACGCATTGCTTTACTTGTCATGAGTAAAACTCCTTTCGGTTAAAATGATAATATTTTTTTATAAATATTGCATTTTTCTCCGAAAGGTGCTATACTAATTACACCACATAACCGAATAGCGATATTCGGAGAAAAACGCTTTGCGGATTGCACTATGCAGTCTGCAAGGTGTTTTTTATTCGTTTTAACACAATCAATATAACCACACTCCTTTACTGATTATCCAATAAATCAATTAACGGCTGTTCATAGTCAAATATTTGCTGTCCGAAATACTGCATACGATTGATTACGTTGCTTACTGCATTTTCTGCAATAGTCTTGCTCACACCGAATTTGGAAATCACTTCATTTATATCCGTGATATTGTGCTTTACCAAATAAGGTGTAGGGCAAGCTAAAAATCTACCGAAATGCTCCGCTAAATCATCGTCATCCGGATTATCATCATAATAGTCCTCGTTGACATAATGCTTTATTTCGTGAAATATTGTCTGCCTCATACAGCCGACAGATTTTACCATCGTGATATCATCATTAAAATATATTATCGCCGCTTTATTTTGGCAGGGCGGAACTAAAAATCCGTAAAATGACTTTTTTAATAATAGTTCTCGCTCTTCGTCGTCATACGCAGAATAAGGAATTAGTAATACACCGAGTTTATCGCATAATTCTTTTGCATTAATCGGGAACGACATAATGTTATAATCAATATAGATATCAATAACGAGTTTGTCTAATTTTTCATATACTTTTCCATCTCTATACATTCCTGTCCAACCCTAAAATTAATGCTATGAGTTTGTTTTGTTCCTCCGCCGTTAATTCATTACCTTTCCTTGCAACAGCAGTGGCAATGTAATTGTAAGCAGATTCGGATGTCTCATCTTCATCTAACAAGTATTGTGTTTCAATTTCCAATGCTTTTGCAATATTAATTACAATATCCATTCTTGGGCGCTGTTCCGAATGCAAATAACGTGAGAGCGAACTTTCTGCTATTCCGCTTTTTTCAGAAAGCTGTTTTTGAGAGACACCGTTTCTTTTCATTAAATCAATTACTTTTTCATTCCATTTCATAATAATTGCCTCCTTTGACAAATATTATATATTCCAAAAATAGAATTGTAAATACCTAAATTAAAATAATTGCAAAACCCTCCAAGAGCATGATGCCCAAAGAGGGCTATTTGTTACAAACTACGCATTATATCAATAAAGCGGTCAAGGTTATATGAGCCGGGCAGATTGAAGCTGTTATTCTTAAATACCATAAAGTATTTAAACTTCTCGCCGCTCATCCTGTCCCAAGTCTTGCCGAGGGGATAGTTTATTTTCGCTGTCATTCCAGACTGAGCCGTTCCGCTGTCAAGGTAACTTCTGTCGGAAAGCTGCATATCCGAATACAGAGAACTTTTCGCCGACAGGCAGAAACAAGCTTAGCGTAATCAGCGACGGCGAGGAGTGGCGGTCGGAAAAGAACAACTCGCGCGTGTTCCTTGACTACGGTTT
>OMUY01000091.1 GCA_900314355.1 uncultured Eubacteriales bacterium
AGGAATTGATATGTACTATAAAAAAATCATCGCAGTGTTTATCTCTCTCGTTTTGACGTTGTCGGTGGCTTCGCCGTGTTTTGCAGAGGATTATTCGTCTGAAACGTCATCGGAAGAAAATTTGAAAGATATCTACGTTCAAAATATTGATGCGGGTTATTTTGACAAATTAGGTGATTTGGATTTCGACAATAATGTAACTGCTCTCGACGCGAGAATCGCTTTAAGAGTATCGGCGAAACTCGCTGAAATTTCTGATGACCGGGTAAAATACTCCGATATTGATGGGGATGGGAAAATTTCAGCCGGTGACGCAAGAAAAATATTGAGAATATCCGCTAAACTTGACGCGAAAGAAGCAAAATGCACTTATGATATCAAGGTCGGACAAACTTTGCATATTGATAGAATATTAGTCTCGAGAAGCTATTTCGCTTGGACTCATAATGACATAGACAATCTTGAAATACTTCAAACAACAGAGTCTACAACAAAAGAGCCAAAACCCGGTGACGGTGTTTACCAAAATTTTGCGATCACCGCAAAAAAATCCGGAGTATATATCGTTAAATTTGAAAACAAACCGGTTTTCGATACATTGAATACGGATGACAAAATTTTGACAATCGTAATTAACGCGGCGGCGTAAAAAATCGCGGATTAGAATTGCAGCGGAAAAAAAGAAAGCAGGTCGGCAAAAGACCTGCTTTTTTTTGCGATGATACAAGCGATAATTTAATATCGGCTTTTAATTTAGGCTTAATTTAAACCTATTTCCCGATATCTCTTTTTTTTCCGGGAAGTTTTTCCGAATGAAGCTCTTTAAGTTTTCCCGCTCCGAAAAGAACCTTCGCCGGCATGCAGAAATTGAAATTGTTCATTGTTAATATCTCCTTTTTCGTTTTGTTTACGGCCAGGATATTCCGACAGCGGAAATTTTTACAGGACATTCAAAAGGTATTTCGGCTTAACGCCGAGGGAATATATAAAGAAATAAAAAAATATAAAAGAAAAACAGAAGCGGCTCCGTAATGGAACCGCTTTTGTTTGAAAGGAAAAGACAACAAACAAAAAAATTTACAGCTTTTTTGTCAGATTTTCATCGCGGCGTCCCATGCGCCCCAGATGACTGATCTCAGGTTGCCTACTTTTTCGGCGTCGCCTACTACGTAAACATTTCTGTGTCTCCAGTCGTTCCATTCCGGTTTGATGAGAGGAGTCGGTATATAGCCTACGGATGTGATTACGGTGTCGGCTTTTACCTTAATCTGTTTTTCGTTTTTCTCTTTGATTATAACATAGTCATCGCCTATCTCGGATACGCCCGATTCAAGATATACGGGAACTTTGTTTACCTTAAAATAATCTCTGAGATAAGAAGAGTTTGCAAGGCAAAGATTTCTGACGGCCATCAGGTCGTTTTTCATCTCCACTATTGTCGGATTTTTTCCTTCGAGTTTTAAGTCGTAAGCTATTTCGCAGCCTGTCAGACCTCCGCCTATTATTACGACGTTTTCGCCTGCTTTTGAAGGATCGAGAAGGTAGTCGACGGCGTCAATGGCTCTTTCCGCTCCGGGAAGATGAAGTTTTCTCGCTTTTGAACCTGTGGCGACTATTACGGCGTCTGCTCCGAGCGAATCGACGTCATTAATTTCGGTGTTGAGATGAACAGGTATACCGTATTCTTTAAGCTGAGTTTTATACCATTCGATAAGCCTTCTGTCGTTATCCTTGTACGGTGATGACGCGGCTGCTATGAATACTCCTCCGAGTTCGCCCGTCTTTTCGTAAATTTCGGGGCTGTGTCCTCTCTTTTTCAGGACGATAGCCGACTCCATACCGCCTACTCCGCCGCCTATTATCGCGACTTTTTTCGGATGTCTTGTCGGAACTATCTTGTATTTGTTCGAGTGCATCGTCTCGGGATTTAAGGCGCAGCGGCACATATGAATAGTATCAAAGAAATCCTGCTCGTTTCCGTGGCCTTCGTATTTTGTAAGGTCAAAGCAGGCGTTGTGGCAGCATATGCATGGTTTTATATCCTTTTCGTCGTCGTGAATCATCTTTGTGACCCAGGCGGGATCCGTAAGGAACTGTCTGCCTACGGCGACGGCGTCTATCTTGCCGTTCTTTACTGCTTCCGAACTTGCGTCCATAGTCATTCTTCCGGCGCAAACTACGGGGATATCGACGAATTTCTTTATATGCTCTACATCTGCAAGGTTGCAGTTTTTGGGCATGTACGCCGGCGGATGGCACCAGTACCACGCATCGTATGTTCCGTTGTCGCAGTTGAGCATATCGTAGCCTGCGTCCTGAAGATATTTAGCGGCCTTTTCGGATTCGGCCATATCTCTTCCGGCTTCGATGAAATCCTCACCCGGCATAGCTCCCTCGCGGAAGCCTTTTGTCTTTGAAACTACGGAATATCTGAGCGTTACCGGATAATCCTCTCCGCATCTCTCTTTGATGGTCTTGACTATTTCAACAGGGAATCTGTATCTGTTTTCAAACGAGCCGCCGTATTCGTCTGTTCTGTGGTTCGTATATTTTGTCGTGAACTGGTCAAGAAGATATCCTTCGTGAACGGCGTGTACCTCTACGCCGTCTACTCCCGCCCATTTGCAAAGTCTCGCTGTCTCGCCGAACGCATAAACTATGTCGGCTATTTCTTTCTTTGTTATGGCTCTTGTCTTTATGTCCGCCCATCTGTTGGGAAGCTCCGACGGAGCCGCCGTGCAGTATTCCATATCCATGAAAGGCTTTGTAAGAGTGTGAAGAGTCTTGTCGGTCGCGAGTTTGGCGAGAAAATCCGATAAAGCCATAGACCTGCCGAATCCTGCCGTGAGCTGCACGAAAAGCTTTGCCCCCGTCTTGTGGATTTCGTCCATGTAATCTCTCAAGTCTTTGAACATCTTTTGATTTGTGTAAAGCCAGCGTCTGCCCATTACGTCTCTTACGGGCGCAATGCCGGGCATAACTAATCCGCAGTTGTTCTGCGCTATCGTCAGAAGCAGTTTTGCCGCCTCTTTGTCAAAATGACACGGCTCCATAAATCCGAAAAGACATGTTCCGCCCATCGGGGCTAAGACTATTCTGTTCTTTATTTCAACGTCGCGTATTTTCCACGGCGTGAACAGAGCGTCGTATTCCTGATTCATAAAGTTTTTCTCCTTAACAAAATTTATAAATTAGAAAAATGAATAAATGATTTTATAAGATGTTATAAAATTCAATTAATTATATAATAAATTTTCTACAATTACAAGGTGTTTTACTTTATTTTCGGACAGACAATTTTTATTTTTTTGTTTTGCGCATCAAAAAACCGGATTTAATATTTTTATCTTATTTTTTTTACGTTGATATTAAATATTGCGCGTGTTATAATATACAAGTGTTATTATGCAGGATAGTGCTTATTTTCGCCTTTTAAATAATAAGGCGGAATTCGGCGGCGATATAAAGATTTTTTTTGAGACGGTGTGTTGAATTGGGCATATATTCTTATAAAGAACTTAAACATATTGACAATCTGATTTTTCACGATAAATTTGTAAATCTCTACGGCTGCGATCAGGAATGGTTTCCGAGGGAAATACAGCGGCTTTCGGGCTGCGGTCCAACAGTCGCGTCCGATATAGTAATTTACAATATGCTGAAGTACAATCCCGATTTTGTGGACGGCACGAAGGAAGACGCCCTGTCTGTCATGAATTACGTCTGGGATTACGTGACTCCGGGGATAAACGGTATTCCTTCCGGAAAAATATTTACCGAAAAATTCAAGACAATGGCCGACGCAAATAAAAGGCGCGTCGAATTTCAGATACTTGAGGTTCCGGAGGACAAACGGTTCAGACCCGACTACGACGATATCGCGAATATCATAAAGGAAGGTCTTATATCGGATCAGCCCGTCGCATTTTTGAATATCGACTCCGGGCACGTGAAAAATCTTGACGATTATCACTGGGTGGTGATTATAGGCGCGGAATTTGACAACGACGACTGTGTTATCAGAATTTTTGACGAAGGCGTTGAAAAAGAATTGTCAATTTCCGAATGGGAGAGCAAAACCGTCAGAGGCGGCGCTCTCGTATATTTAAAAAGCGTCGAATGGAATGTTGCAGACAAGAAGCTTGACTTGACCGCAAACGAAATAAACGAAAAAGAGACGGAAGATTGAACATAATTTCTTTCGAAAAAAAAGAAAGAAAAATATATCCCGCTTAAATTTTTGGGCAGTTTGGCAGGATAGAAAATATTGGTGTATTTATGAATTTCAGAGATTTAAAACTTGATGACATTCCGGCAGCGATGCCGTATTTCAACAAGATGAAATCGAGAACGTGCGATTTTACGGTAGGCGGAATGTTCATGTGGAGAGACTACTACAAAATGCAATGCTGTTTTTCGGATGATACTTTTTTCACAAGGCTTTACAACAGCGACGGGCATATGTATTACTATCTTCCTTTGTCCGACGACATAAGAAAAAGCGTAGACGAGATACTTGACGACCAGATGAAAACGGTTCATTCGGTAAGATTCGCGACTGTTCCGTCCGAATATCTTTCGGTGTTTTCCGGACTTCCGTACAACATAGAGATAACCGCCTACGAGGATTACTACGATTATCTCTACTATTCCGAGGAAATGAGAAATTTCGCGGGCAGAAGATTTGCCGGTCAGAGAAATCACATACATAAATTTTTAAAGACGAGCGGCGATTGGAATTTCAAAGTTATCGAAGAGGAAGACCTGCCTGAAATAAACAGATTCTTCGTAAATTACATCGCAACAAGACAGAAGGATTCGGATGAATTTGACGAGGAGAACAGGAAAGTAAAAGAGGTTCTCAATGACATCGGGCGCTATAACATGAAAGGCGGCGTTTTGAGACAGAAAGGCGAGGTTGTCGGATTTTCTCTCGGAGAAATACTCGGCGACACATGTTATGTCCACATAGAAAAATCATCGAGGGACGTGCCGGGAGCTTATCAGATGCTCGTAAATCAGTTCGCTAAGATGTTCACGGACGATTCCATAAAATATATGAACAGGGAAGAGGATATGGGCGACCTCGGTTTGAGAGCGAGCAAAAACTCTTATCATCCCTGCGACAAGCTCAGAAAATATACGGTTATTGTAAAAAGATAAAAAAATAATTATTTTCGGGGGAAATTAAAAATGGGAAAAATAATACTTACCGGCGACCGTCCCACGGGCAGGCTTCACGTCGGACATTATGTAGGTTCGCTCAAAAGAAGAGTGGAGCTTCAAAACAGCGGAGAATTTGATAAAATCAATATAATGATAGCCGACGCTCAGGCGCTTACCGACAATTTCGAAAATCCGAAAAAGGTCAGGGACAACGTGCTTGAAGTGGCTCTTGACTACCTTGCGGTAGGACTTGATCCGAAAAAATCGACTCTCTTTATTCAGTCGCAGATACAGGAACTGCCGGAGCTTACCGTATATTATATGAACCTCGTCACTTTGGCAAGGCTTGAACGAAATCCTACCGTAAAATCCGAGCTCAAGCAGAAGCATTTTGACGGAGGCGTTCCGGTGGGATTTATAAATTATCCCATTTCGCAGACGGCCGATATCACAGCTTTTTTGGCTGATACCGTTCCTGTTGGCGAGGATCAGCTTCCAATGATAGAGCAGGCGAGGGAAATAGTCAGAAGCTTTAATTTAATCTACGGTGAAACTCTTGTGGAACCCAAAGCCGTTCTCCCCGGCAACCGGGCATGTCTGAGACTTCCCGGAACCGACGGAAAAGCGAAAATGAGCAAATCTTTAGGCAACTGCATTTATCTTGCCGACAGCCCGGAGGACATAAAATATAAAGTAATGAACATGTTCACCGACCCGAATCATCTTAAAGTGTCGGACCCCGGAAACACAAAAGACAACCCGGTATTTATATATCTTGACGCTTTCTGCGAGGACAGATATTTTGAGGAGTTTCTGCCTGAGTACAAAAATCTTGACGAGCTCAAAGCGCATTACGAAAGAGGCGGACTCGGCGACGTAAAGGTAAAAAAATTCCTCAACAACGTAATTCAGGAAACTCTCAGACCCATAAGAGAGAGAAGAGAGGAATTTGCGAAAGACCCCGCCGAGGTCATGAATATACTCAAAAAGGGAAGCGAGGACGCGGAAAAGACTGCCGCCGAGACGCTTTCAAAAGTTAAACACGCAATGATGATAGATTATTTCGGCTAAAAGGTAAATATAAATATGGAGATAAGACTTCTTTCGACGCTTGCGAAAGTGATGAGCGATAAGATATACGGCGGTTTTTCATCCGGTGAGCTTACTATGCTTTCGAACCTTCCGGACGCTTTTATAGCTTCCGTCAACCCTGATTCTGACGGAAAAATCAGCCTGAGCATCGAATCAAGCCTTAAAACAGAAATATTTTTTGAAAAAAAAGTATTCGTCGGCAGAACCAAGCCGGACGACGCCGACGACTACTATGTGGGCGGAGGGAAAAGCGGATATTATCCAGACGCTCTTATAAAAACATGCGAATGCGACGGAAAAAGGGGAGAATGGTCATCCTTCAGAATTGAAATAATCCCCGACGGAAGAACGGGAGACTTTCCCGTAAAAGTAACGGTTAAAAACGGCATTTTAAAAGCATCGGTTAACGAAACGGTTCATATTCTTCCGGGAAAATATCCCGAACAGTCTCTTATCTGCACTCACTGGTTCCATACCGATTGCCTCGCGCTCACATATAAGACCGAAGTCTTTTCGGAAAAATACTGGACTCTTGTTTCAAATTATATGAAAACAGCCGCTTCAAACGGTATAAACTCTGTATTGACCCCGCTTTTTACGCCCCCTCTCGACACCGAAAAAGGCGGCGAAAGACTTACCGTTCAGCTTGTATCCGTGACTGTAAATTCAAAGGGGAAATACAAATTCGGATTTGACAATCTGAAAAAATGGATAGATACGGCCGACAGCGCCGGAATAAAATATTTTGAATTTTCGCACTTGTACACCCAGTGGGGAGCGAAGCACGCGCCGAAAATTATTGCAAAGACAAAAGACGGCGAAAAGAGAATTTTCGGCTGGGAGACAAAATCAACATCGAAAAAATACAGAGATTTTCTCGAACAGTTCGCGAGAGCTTTGAAAATCAAGCTAAGGCAATGGAAAACAGAGGACAGAGTGATTTTTCACGTGTCCGACGAGCCTAACGGCGCCCAGATAAGAAAATACAAAAAAGCCGCCGATGAGATTAAAAAGCTTTTCGGAGAATATAAAATAATCGACGCCTGTTCGGAGATTAAATATTACGAAAAAGGCGTAATAAAAAATCCCGTGCCGAGTATAGCTTCAATAGAGGATTTTTACGGAAAAGTTCCCGAACTTTGGACTTATTACTGCTGCGGACCCGGAAACGATTACCTTCCGAACAGGTTTATAGCCATGCCTAATCTCAGAATAAGAATTATCGGCATGATAATGTTCAGATACGATGTGAAAGGTTTCCTGCACTGGGGCTACAACTACTGGTTTACTCAGCTGTCAAAGGAACTTGTAAATCCTTACGAGCAGACCGACTCGGGCGGCAAATTCCCCGGCGGCGACGGCTTTGTTGTATATCCCGGCGATAACTGCGAACCTACAGAATCGGTGAGACTTAAAGTTTTTGCCGACGCCGTGAGGGATTACGAGCTTCTAAGGGAAATCGAAAGAAAAAAAAGCAGGGAGGAAGCTCTGAAATATCTGACTTATGACGGGCAGCTTATTTCAAACAAAAACTATCCTCATTCCGAGGAGTGGTTTATAAAAACGAGAAATAAAATGATGGAGGACTTATCAAATGAAATTCACTAAAATGCAGGGATGCGGAAATAATTACATCTATGTGAACTGCTTTGAAGAAGACGTGAAAAACAGGGGAGAAGCGTCCAAATTCGTATCGGATATTCATTTTGGCATAGGTTCGGACGGACTTATCTGCATCTGCCCGTCGGACAAGGCCGACTGCATGATGGATATTTACAATGCGGACGGCTCTCAGGGAAAAATGTGCGGCAACGGAGTAAGATGCGTTGCGAAATACGTATATGACAACGGCATAGCGAAAAAAGACGTCATAACAGTCGAAACTTTAAGCGGAATAAAGACTATAGAAGTTAAGGCTAAAGACGGGAAAGTATACGAAGCCTCCGTCGATATGGGAGAGCCGATTTTAAAGCCGTCCGAGATACCTGTTTTATTTGACGGAGACACGGCGATAGGCAAAGATATTGAAGTTGGCGGCAAAAATTACAAGGCTACATTTGTTTCAATGGGAAATCCCCACGCCGTTGTATATGTAGACGACGTAAATAAGGTGGACATCGAAAAAACCGGTCCGCTTTTTGAAAATCACAGGCTTTTCCCCGACAGAATAAACACCGAATTTATAAAAGTGATTGATTTCGATACTCTTGATATGAGGGTTTGGGAAAGAGGTTCAGGCGAGACGTTCGCATGCGGCACGGGCGCGTGCGCCGCTGCTGTTTCATCCGTCCTGAACGGTTTCTGCAAAAAAGGCGAGGAGATAACTATCCACCTTCGCGGAGGAGACCTCAAGATAACATGGCTTGAAAACAACCACGTCAGAATGATAGGCCCTGCTGTTACGGTCTGCACGGGAGAAATCGACGTTTAATTTTTTTAAAAAATATTTTGGCAGGAGAGTAAAATAGAATATGAAAGTCAACGAAAACTTTTTGAAGATTAAGAACAATTACCTGTTTTCCGACATCGCCAAGAAGATAGCCGCATATAAAGAGGCTCATCCCGGCGCCGACGTCATCAGGCTCGGCATAGGCGACGTCACAAAGCCCCTTCCCGCGGCGGCGATAGAGGCGATGAAAAAAGCCGTCGAAGAAATGGCGCACGAGGAGACGTTCAGAGGATATCCGCCGGAATGGGGATATGATTTTCTTAAAGAAGCCATTGTCAAAAACGATTTTGAGACGCTCGGAGTAGATATTAAAACTGACGAGGTATTCGTATCGGACGGCGCTAAATCCGACACCGGAAATATCGGCGACATCTTTTCGGTAGACAACAAGGTGGCTTTATGCGATCCTATTTACCCTGTTTACGCCGATACGAACGTTATGGCAGGAAGAGCCGGCGTATCTGACGAAAACGGCAGGTGGTCCAATTTCTACTATATGCCTTGCACGGAAGATAATGGATTCGTTCCGGAGCTTCCCAAAGAGCATGTGGATATTATTTATCTCTGCTTCCCAAACAATCCGACCGGAATGACGATTACCAAAGACGAGCTTAAACTCTGGGTGGATTACGCGAATAAAAACGGCTCCGTCATTTTGTTCGACGCGGCTTACGAGGCTTTCATTAAAACGGAAAATGTTCCTCATTCTATTTTTGAAATCGACGGCGCGAAGACATGCGCGATAGAGTTCAGAAGTTTTTCAAAGACGGCGGGATTTACGGGAACCAGATGCGCTTATACCGTCATACCTCACGAGCTTAAAGTTGACGGCGTGGAACTTAATAAGCTCTGGGCGAGAAGACAGGCCACCAAATTCAACGGAGTTTCGTACATAACTCAAAGAGGCGCCGAGGCTGTTTTATCCGGCGAGGGCAAAAAACAGGCGAGAGATATAATAGAATTTTATCACAACAACGCCCATGTTATTTACCACGGACTTAAAGACGCAGGCTATACGGTATACGGAGGAATTGACAGCCCGTATATCTGGCTTAAAACTCCTAACGGCATATCATCATGGGAATTTTTCGACCTGCTTTTGAACAAGGTTCAGGTTGTCGGAACGCCCGGCTCGGGATTCGGTCCCGCGGGAGAAGGATTTTTCAGACTGACGGCCTTCGGCTCCGCCGACAAGACAAAAGAGGCTGTGGAGAGAATAAAGAGTCTCTGACATATTTTTCGTCTGTAATAAATATTTATCATTGTAAGAAAGAGAATTGAAATGGAAGAAAAAAGCAGAAGTTCTTACGAAACTCCTCTGAATTCAAGATACGCCGGAAAAGAGATGGAATATCTTTTCTCGCCGGATTTTAAATTCAGGACGTGGAGAAGACTTTGGATTGTTCTCGCAGAAAGCGAAAAGGAACTCGGACTCAACATAACAGACGAGCAGATAGAGGAACTTAAAGCTCACAAGGACGACATCAATTATTCCGTTGCCGAGGAGAGAGAAAAGGTTGTAAGACACGATGTAATGTCTCATGTCTACGCTTACGGAGTTCAATGCCCGAAGGCAAAGCCCATAATTCATCTCGGCGCGACATCCTGCTACGTCGGCGACAATACGGATATAATAATAATGACAGAGGCTTTGAAAATAGTCTCCGTCAAGATAGCGAATGTTATAGACGCGCTTTCAAAATTCGCTCTCGAGTACAAAAATCTTCCCTGTCTCGCTTTTACCCATTATCAGCCTGCTCAGCCTACGACTGTCGGAAAAAGGGCGTGTCTATGGATTCAGGATCTGCTTTTTGATTTAAAGGACGTGGAAAACGAAATCGATTCCATGCTTCTGCTCGGCTCAAAAGGCACGACAGGAACTCAGGCGAGCTTTATGGAGCTTTTTGACGGCGATATCGAAAAGGTCAGAAGGCTTGACAATATGATAGCCGAAAAAACAGGTTTCAAAGGAGTTCTGCCGGTATCCGGTCAGACTTACACGAGAAAGATAGATTACAAGGTCTTGTCAATTCTGTCGGGAATTGCACAGTCTGCCACAAAATTCGCAAATGACATAAGACTTTTGCAGCATATGAAAGAGATAGAAGAACCTTTTGAAAAAAATCAGATAGGCTCTTCGGCCATGGCTTATAAGAGAAATCCTATGAGATCGGAGAGAATGACAGGACTTGCGAGGTATGTTATCAATAATGCCCAGAACGCCGCCATGACGACCGCCACGCAGTGGTTTGAGAGAACTCTTGACGATTCGGCAAACAGACGTCTTTCCGTAGCCGAGGGTTTCCTCGCGACCGACGGAATACTTAATATCTACCTAAACGTCGCCGACGGGCTTGTCGTTTACGACAAGATGATAACTAAGCATTTAATGGAAGAGATACCTTTCATGGCTACCGAAAACATTATGATGGACGCCGTCAAAAAAGGAGGGGACAGGCAGGAACTTCATGAGAAGATCAGAGAATATTCTATGACTGCCGGCAAAAACGTAAAGAACGGATTAAAGAACAATCTTATTGATTTAATCGCTTCTGACAAATCGTTCTTTATGTCTAAAGAAGACATAGAATCAATTCTCAAACCTGAAAATTTCGTGGGCGCCGCTCCTCTTCAGACGGAAAAATTTATTTTGGAAGACGTAAAGCCGGCACTCGAAAAATACGCCGGTAAGCTCGGCGAGAAATCCGAAATTAACGTATGACTTTAATACTTATTTTCACTTAGGACATCAATAATTTTCATTAATTTTCAGAGGAATTGCTGAATAATATCGGGGGTTATAATAATGACAAAAATTAAAAAGATTGCCGCCTTCATGCTCTGTCTTTTGCTTATATTGTCCGCAAACGTCTTTGCGGCGGATTATCAGACTGTTGTGGATTCGGATTACGACATACTGAACGGTGTTCTTTTAAGTTACAACGGTTCGGATTCCGCCGTCACTCTGCCTTACAACATCACCGCAATAGGCGGAGGAGCTTTTAAAGACAATAAAAATATCACGTCTGTGACAATACCTTCAAATATCACGTCAATCGGAGCCGAGGCATTTGAAAACTGCTCCAATCTTGAAACCGTCAATCTCGATGGGGTTTGGAATATAGAGGTTGGCTCCCACGCATTTGAAGGAACAAAGTGGCTTCAAAATTATTCCGAACCATATGTGACGATAGGCAGAACGCTTATCAAATACAAGGGCTCTAAGTCGGCTGTAGAAGTTCCGGTGACGGTAAACGCTATCGCGTCCGATTGTTTTGAATATTCTGGCAGCGGAAATGTTGTTTCTCAGGTCACCATTCCCGACAGCGTCACAAAATTTTACGAAGACTGCCTTTACACTTATACTTCATCGTCCGGCGAGGATATTTTTGCTCTCGCCGTAGTCAAAGCGGGCAGCGAGGCCGAAAACTACTGCAAATCAAACGGCATAGGGTATAAGGTTACAGTCAAAACAGGCGACGTGGATTTAGACGGAAAAGTTACTGCGATTGACGCGAGAAAGACTTTGAGAGTTTCCGCCGGGCTGTCTCCTATGTTTACAGGTTCCGCGTTCGACGCGGCTGACGTCGACAAGAATGGTGAAATTACCGCTGTTGACGCGAGACATATTCTGAGAATAGCCGCAAACCTTGAAAATCCCGATTCTGATCTTCCTTCCTCGGCGTCGGAGGCGATAGAGACAATAAAAAGCGCCGTTGACGACGCTCGTTCAAAGAGACCTCAGTACACGAAATTCTCATATCAGGAATTTGTGACGGAGAAAATAAACAAGTGGACCATAAAACAGCTTATGAAAAACGGTCTTACCGATTCTTCCTCTGCGGCTTCAACCACATACAAGGAAGGCTCCGACGATTCCTATTCAAATCTTTATAATATAACGTTTTCAAATCCAGACGCGGTTGATTCATGGTCGGCGTCGACTACCTCGGAAGGGTATACGAAAATCACCGTAACTTTAGCGAATGAGACTGTAGGCAGCGACGATATCTACACGACAGAAGCGGAAAAACTTTTCCCGATAGAGACTGCCGCAAAGACAAAAGCGAGATTTGACGACAGCAGAATGGCGCACGATTCAAGTCTGAACGACGTAAATTTCAATGTAATATATCATCACTGCACTCTTGTTCTTACTATAGACCCGGACACCGGAAATATAGTTGACCTTACGGAGGATATGTATTATTATTTCCAGTTTGACGGCAAGCTTGGCGGCACTAAGATTCAGGCCGGAACATTCGACTCAAGCCCTGCTGTTATGGAAAGGCACGATCATGTTCTTTTGAGTTCTTTCGATTACAACGCTTAAACGCCGTTTAAATAAAAAAATAAGACCGGGATTTATTTCCCGGTTTTTTTTTCGCTTCGTTAGTCGTAATATCCGCGCCATACAGAAAAAACGCAGGATCGCCGGCACTTTTCTCTGTTTTTATCTTCTCTTTATATTTCACAAAACGCAGAAATTTCCGATTGTTTGTTCAATAAATAAATGAGACAAATTCGCGCAAAAAAAATTGGTTCTTCACGGAAAGTTAGGAGATGAGTTTCTGACAGAAGGCAGAGGAAGGTAACGAATTAGTTTGAAGAAATAGTCTTCATTACGATAACCGCAACCAATTCGTTTGGCAACTTTGATTTTGTTGTTAAAGCTTTCGAGCTTTCCGGTGCTGATTGGATATTTTGCATGGGATATCAACCCTTTGGTTCTTGATTTTTTCAAGTTTGCAACTCTGACTAAAGCCGGTATGTTGCTTTCTTCGGCAGCTTGAAACCAATCGTTCCGGCCTTTTTCAGCAAGAACAGGATCAGTCAGACCGAATAACCGGCACATTTCCTCTTTCATAGCATAACAAACTGCTAAATCATGGTGTGTTTCCGGAATGGTACAAAGATGTGCCGATCGATCTTCTGAAAGTTTCTCATGTTTCATCAACAAAGTCCAGCGAGCTTTCTTGAGTTTACTGTAATTTTGTTTTTCTGTTTTTGCTTGTAATTTTAATTCATGCTTTGTTTCCTTGTCGGTATCTTCATGGATTCCGGCAAGGATTTCTTCTGATATATGTTTGTGCTTTCTTGCTTCATCCAGTCTTACTACACCGAGAACTTCTTTCCCGAACTGTGCCTTCATATGATAACGGTCATATACAATTGTTGCCTGCGGAAGATATTTTTCAACCAGTCTGTTGTATGAAGTATTCATGTCCATGGCTACCGCCATGACTGTTGATAAGAGGGAGGCGTCCGTTTGCTGAAAGAACTTTTCAAAATCATTCATACTTCTGCCTTTACCCACCCATAATATATCACCGGTTTCAATATCCATTACTGTTGTGGCATATGGGTTGAAAGATAATACATAGTAAAAGTGTTCTTGAAAAGTTATATATTGATTAGATTGTCTGCACAAATTGCAGAATTAAACTTCATTGAACAAAAAAGCCTATATGGGCGGGGATTTTCAATGAAAATACTGAAAGATACTGAGGTGTTAGAAAATTGCGACACCTCTTTTCTTTTACTAAAATACTCTTGAAAGTCATCTTGATTAAAATTATAATTATGTTGAAATGATAAGCGAATAAATACATTATCTTGGCTAAAAACAAGAATGATAAACAAGATATAGGATAAATAAACTTGACAAACTTATAATTTAGAGTATAATAAGAAAAAGAGAATACGAAAGGATGGTTGATGATATGTCAGTTTTTAGTGAAAGACTTATCGCATTGATGAAGCAAAATGGAATTAACCAAAAGGAATTAGCACAAAAGGCTGGAGTTACTGAATCTGCGATGTCTTATTACGTAAAGGGAGACAGAACACCTCGTAGTGATGTATTGACCAGAATAGCGAAAGCTTTAGACACTACTACAGATTATCTGCTTGGCTCATCTGATTCGGCTTCAGAACTGCCAAACGGAGGACTGCAATATTTACAACGTAATCTTGGTAAGTTGGAAGCAGACCAATTAAAAAAAGCCGAGAATATTTTAAAAGCTGCATTTGATGATATTTTTGATGATGACGAGGAGTGATGAGATTGCCGAATAGTAAGAAACCGGATTTTTCAAGAGCATATTCAAAGGCTAATGAAATATTAGTAAAATCATCGTCAATTCAAACATTTCCGTTTTCGCCGAAAGATTTAGTAAAGGAACAAACACCGATTGTATGTCGTTCTTTTAAGAAAGCAAGAAAATATGGTGTGGACATCACAGCGTTTGGAAGTGAATCGGCTATTATAATGAGTTTTCAGGGAAAGAAAATCATATTTTATGATGAAACAAAGCCGGATACACATAACCGTTTTTCAATACTGCACGAATTGGGACACGAAATTAACGGTCACGATTTTTCTAAAAAGGATGAGGATACATATCACAGGTATGAAGTCGAAACTAATTACTTTGCGGCACAGTTGCTTATGCCTGAACAGATACTTAGAGAGTGCCAGAACAGAGGAGCAAGAATAAACAGATTTTTCTTGCAAACCAACTTTGGTGTTTCGGCTCAGGCGGCAGATAAAAGGATAGAAACATTGGCAAGAACAAATGTGGAATGGCGTTCAAGAGCAGAAAAAGAATTTGATGACATAATCCTCATAAAATATGCCGATTTTCTAAATAGAATTTGTCCTATTCGAAACACATTTGATTTTGAAGATGAATATATTCGCCAACAGGAACGTAATAGCTGGTTTTGATTATGGACAATAATAAAATGAAAGGCAGGTGATATATGGATTGTGTTTTATCCAAAAAATAAAATGCACTCTGTAAATTGCGGGAACAATCTACAAAGTGCACTTATGTCGGATGCGAGCATCCTTTTATTGAAGTATAAAATATTATGCCACATCCACACGAAAAATTCAAGTTTTTTTGATATTTGTTCAAGAAAATTTGAAAAAACCACAAAATCTAAAGAATGGAGGGCATAATATTGTCTGAAAGAAACAGCACCAGAAGTGGGTGCAAAGATGTTTTTCACGCATTTTTAGTAAAAAATGCTACATACGACGGAGATTTAGAAATTCCCTGTTTAGCACGAGAAATCCAAAAGCCGATAAAATTGGTTGCATTTTCAAAAGCAATCGCAAGTAAAGAGGTTGATTCTTGGATACATTTTTATGAAGATGACGCCGCTTTTGAGAGAATATGGAATACTCCAAATAAGTATTTGCCGATTATCAAAAGATTTAAGGGCGTAATCACACCGGACTTTAGCGTATATCGAGATATGCCACTTGTTATGCAACATTGGAACATATATCGCAGTCGTGCAATTGGTTATTGGTTACAGGAAAACGGTGTGCCGGTTATCCCGAATATCCGATTTGGAGATGAACGTACATATGAGTTATCTTGTGCAGGTATTCAAAAGCACGGGACAATAGCAGTCGGTTCGCACGGTTGCATAAAACTGTTGTCTGACCGCAGCTACTTTGTTAGCGGATTAAAGTATGTAGTTGATAAATTAGAACCAAATACCATTGTTGTTTACGGGGCGGCACCGGATAAGATATTTACTCCATACAAAGAAAAAGGAATTGAAGTACTGCAATTTGACAGTGACTTTTTGAAAAGCCGAAAGGCGGTGATTGCCTAATAGGAGCAGGATTTCACGGTGGATTCGGGAACACTGAGGGTTCAAAGAGGCAGGATAAAAGAGAAAGTAATTCACAATCTCTGCCTAAAAATGATGCTCAGATTAAACATATTTTTTCTGGAAAAGAAGGACACTTGAAGGATACGCCCTCCAATAGAAAGTTACTTACTGACTTGGCAAATAATAAAGAAAAATTTATTGGTACTGATAAATATGGGAATTCATGGAATGCAGAAATAAATAGTGATGGAAAACAAAATTGGGTTAGATATCAAAACGGGACAATAAATGAGGGCGGTCAGAATCAAGTCCCTCGTCAGTGGGACAACGAAACAGGTTATAATAATAATCCATTTAAACGGAGGAAAAAGAAATGAATAAATTTGAATTATACTGTATGATATATTATGTTCTCGATGCTGAATGGGACGAAAACAAAAATGCAGAACTCGGAAAGTTTTTGAGTAGTGCAAATCCGTTTCAGTTTAGGGATATTGGTTCGGCTGACCCTGCAATATATGAAGAGTTCTGTAAAAAAATACCTGATACAATTACACGTGATGACAGCTATGGATATGCACGAAATTATGTTGAATCTTTAGGAAATAGAGATGTTCAGGCTGCCTTTCTTACAATTGACAGAGAAGAATGGGACGAGTGCTTGCACGAATATCTTTCGCAGGAGCATAAAGGGAGACAAGGTGTGTAATTGTAAAAATAAAAAAAATACGTTTTGTCATACGGTGGATAAAAAAACGTAGAATATCAGAAACTTGAGGTGTTAGCAATTTGCGGCACCTCTTTCTTTTTGCAAAAAAAAACCGGTTCTCACGGAAAGTTAGGGGATGAGTTTCTGACAGAAGGCAGAGGAAGGTAACGAATTAGTTTGAAGAAATAGTCTTCATTACGATAACCGCAACCAATTCGTTTGGCAACTTTGATTTTGTTGTTAAAGCTTTCGAGCTTTCCGGTGCTGATTGGATATTTTGCATGGGATATCAACCCTTTGGTTCTTGATTTTTTCAAGTTTGCAACTCTGACTAAAGCCGGTATGTTGCTTTCTTCGGCAGCTTGAAACCAATCGTTCCGGCCTTTTTCAGCAAGAACAGGATCAGTCAGACCGAATAACCGGCACATTTCCTCTTTCATAGCATAACAAACTGCTAAATCATGGTGTGTTTCCGGAATGGTACAAAGATGTGCCGATCGATCTTCTGAAAGTTTCTCATGTTTCATCAACAAAGTCCAGCGAGCTTTCTTGAGTTTACTGTAATTTTGTTTTTCTGTTTTTGCTTGACTTTTTAATTCAATTTTGATATCTTCAAGAAAGAGTATAGGTTTCTCCTTTCACGGTTTGTCTAAGCAACTACCATTTTGGAGCTTCCTATGCTCTTTTTCAATATTTATTTTTTAGTTAATTCCCCATCTTTCCGTGAAGAGGCAAAAAAATTCCCGCCTTTAAAAGACGGGATTTATTATTTTTTTATTTGAAGAACTTTGAAATAATGCTGAAAATCCACTCAAGGAATCTGAATGAGGCGAAGATTGAAAGCATAGCTTTGGGAAGCTTTGTCCAATCTATGTCGCTGTTCTTTCCGGTTCCGTTCGTCACGTATTTCCAAACGTCGTCAATCGTCGGATGCTCGGGAAGAGGATATTCATCCTTGCCTTGGTTCGACGGATCATAAGCTTTTTCGGTTACCGTCTCAGCTGCCGTTGTCTCTTCCGGCAGTGCGTCGTCGGCGAAAACAGCAGGAACCGATATTGAGAAAACGCAGATCACAGCGAGAACAAACGCTATTATTCTGTTAAATCTTTTTTTCATGTAATTGCCCCCAATTAGGTATTTTTATTTTATTCATTTACATTATAATCATCTTGTACAGAAATTTCAATATAAAAAGCAAAAAAATTCAGATTATATAAAAAAGTTTACAATTATTTCATTTTGTTTTCAAATTGAAGCATGATTTCGGAAAAAATTTTTTAAGAAACTTTAGGTTTACTTTTGTTTTATTTTAATTTCAACTTAGGCTGCTCAAATATAATTTTTAAAAAGAAAACACTTTGAAAAAGGAGGACGGACGATATGTTATATCAGACCGTATTTGAAAGATACGGGATTAAATACATGATTTCAAAAGAAGAAAAAGAGAAAATACTTGACTTATTCTCCGGTCATATGGCTCTCGACCAATACGGGAGGACAAATATCAGAAACGTGTATTACGACACCGAAAACCACAGACTTATCCGCCGTTCTCTCGAAAAGCCCTTTTATAAAGAGAAATTGAGAACGAGGAGCTATAACCCGGTAGGAAAAGACGACATGATATTTATCGAGCTTAAAAAGAAATATAATTCCGTGGTCTACAAAAGGCGGATGGCGATGGCGGAAGGAGAAGCCGAGTATTGCTTGAACAACGGAAAATCTTTCAAGTCTCGTGATCAGATTCCTTTGGAAATAGATTCGTTCCGCAATTTTTACGGTCATCTCGAACCTTCCGTTTTTATTTCATATGAGCGAGAGGCGTATTACGATTTGTCGGGCGGCAGTTTCAAAATAAATTCAAAAGACGACGGTCTAAGCTCAAGCGGATATACGAAAATCGAGGGAGGAACGTTTGACATATCAACAGAGGCCGCGGATGACTCAACGAGCGCGAAGGGAATAAAGTCGGACGGCGATATGAATATTGACGGCGGAACGTTTAAAATAAACAGCTCGGACGACTCCTTTCATTCAAATTCAAATATCACGTTTGCCGGAGGAGACGTCACGGCGGAATCCGGCGATGACGGTTTTCATGCGGACGCAGATTTGACCGTAAAGACCGGAAATATTCAAGTGACTGACAGCTATGAAGGTCTCGAAGGGCAAAACGTGTATATATCCGGCGGAGAGATATCTGTAAAAGCGAGCGACGACGGAATAAACGCGGCCGGAGGAAACGATTCGAGCGGGTTCGGCAAAATGGGAGACGATATGTTCGCGTCGGAGGATTCGGAGATAGTCATATCCGGCGGAAAAATCGACATAGACGCGGACGGAGACGGAATTGACTCAAACGGAAGTCTCACTGTATCGGGCGGCGAAACTTATGTTTTCGGCCCGACAAACGACGGCAACGGCGCTCTCGATTACAACTCATCGGCAAAAATAACCGGAGGTAAATTTATTGCCCTCGGCTCTGCCGGAATGGCGATGAATTTCGGAACCGATTCAACTCAGGGGTCAATGCTTGTAAGTATAAGCGGCTCGGCAGGAACAGAACTTACGGCAAAAGACAATAGCGGCAATACAATTTTGAGCTGCACGCCGGAAAAATCGTATTCATGCGCTGTAATAAGCTGCCCCGAAATAAAGAAAGGCGGAACATATACCGTTTCATCCGGCGGCAATTCCTCGTCTGTCACTATGTCGTCTCTCGTTTATTCCGATTCGGGCGTCGGCGCCAATCAGCCGGGAGGAAATACCGGCGGCCCCGGCGGCGGACATATGATGGGACGTCCTCGGTAAAATAACAAATAATTCCTTTCTCTTTTGCTTTAACGCTTTTGAGAAAGGTTTTTTAATTTTAATTATGTTGTAAATATTCCGCCGCTGTGATAATATTAAATTCTCACAAAGCGAAAGGCGTAATTACAATGAAATCGAAATTTTTTAATAATCCGCTCTGTCCGCTCTCCGTAAAAACGTCGGGCAATTCGGAAAGCGAAAAGAAAGCGGAAAATATTCTTAACAGCGAAATAACGGAAAGAAAAATAAAGTCGGGAATAGACGTCGTTTTCCGTACCGAAAATTTTGAAAGCAATGATTATTTCGAGATTGAAAAATCCGGTGATTCAAGAATTATTAAGGCGAAAACTGTCAGAGGATTTATCTACGGAATAGGACTTCTTTTGAGAAAAACCCGCGTAACGTCAGGAAAGGTCTGTCTTGTAAGAGAGATTTCGGGGAAATACAGGCCGTATAAAAAAGTCAGAGGTCATCAGTGCGGATACAGACCTTTGCCGAATACTTATGACGCGTGGAGCTACTCGGACTACGAACGCTACCTTCTTGAGATGATGTATTTCGGCGCCAACACGTTTGAGGACTCCTTGAGAGACGGCAAATCAAACGAACTGATGAAATATGACGAGGACGACTTCCTTGTGAAAATTTCCGAAATATGCGACGGTCTTGATATGAACGTTTCCATCTGGTATCCAAATGACGAAAAGGAGACTTTAGAGGACGGCATAAAAGACAGAGAAAAAGTATTTTCCGAAATGAAAAGAATAGATTTTTATTTCCCTCCCGGAGGAGATCCCGGAAAACTTGACGCCGTTGAATTTATCAGAAGAACGGAGATTTACGGAAAAATACTAAAAAAATATCACCCCGGCGCAAAAGTGTACCCTTCCGCTCAGTCTCCCGACGGACCCGGAGGAAAATGGGCGATTGATTTTATCGACGGAATAAATTCGTCGAAAGTTATCGACGGCTACGTCTACGGACCAAACTGGGCTCTGCCGTGCCACGAACTCAGGGAAAGAATAGACAAAAAATATCCGATGAGATTTTACCCTGACATAACGCATTCTCTAAGGTGCGAATATCCGGTGCATTTCACCGACCCCGACAGAGATTATTCGTTTGACGCGTGTCTTTCGAGGGAAGCTTCAGACCCGAGACCGCAGGAATACAGAGAGCTTTTCGACATGGTTCAAAATTATTCCGAAGGCTCCGTCAGCTATTCGGAAGGCGTTCACGACGATGTAAATAAATTCGTATATTCCGATATGGATTTTTATGGAAAAATCAGACTAAGGGATACGCTTTCGGACTATTCGAGGCTGTTTTTCCCCGGAGCGGACGAAGAACGACTGTCGGAAGATATTGAAGGGCAGGAACTTTCATGGGTAGGAGACCCCGAGATAAATCCGGTAATCAACGCTGTCTACAATGATTTAAGAAGAGAACTTGAAAATCATCCGGAATTAAATTCCAACTGGCGCTACATGATGCTTTTGTTCAGGTCGGCGTGCGACAAATATATAAAACTGAGAAAAACGGACGAAAACGACATAATAACCGATGCCGTCAAAAACTTTGAGTTGGGCGGAGAAATCGGTTTCGGCGAAAAAGAAGATTTTTCGTTTTTGCGCAATGAAATTTTTGAAATAGGCGATAAGTTAAATAAGCTTATAGGAATACAGCTCGACGTCGAAAATCAAAAAGGAGCCGGATGGGAAAGAGGATGCGTCCTTGATACTGTTGATTCCCCCGTTTCAAACCTCGATTATTATAAAAGCAAAATTTCGGAATATCCGTCCGACAGGGAAAAAACCGAAAGACTTTTTAATATCAGAAAAAGAGGCGGAGACGAATTTTATTTTTCATTCGCCCTTCAGAACCTTGACGAGCTTAATGTAAAACAAAGCCCGTATTATTACATTGAGCCGCTTTCCGATATGCCGGAATACAGGGGAAAACTGCCGGTTGAAATGAGCAAAATATACGACCACTATTCTCTTAAATTCAAAACCGGCGGCTTAACGGAAGAAACGGGATATAAGCTTTGCCTTAATATCAAGCCGAGATACAGGCAGGCAGTCAAAGATTTTACCGTAAAAGTCAACGGAGCCGTTATATATTCCGGAAAGCAGTACGGAGGAACAATAAATAAAGATTTCAACCGTTATTACGGAAACGAAAACTTTGAAATGCACGAATATAATATACCTTCCGATCTTATCAAAAACGGATGTGTTGAAATCGAGATCGGCGAGCCTTTGGTCGGAATACAGGTGTCGGAAATATTTATTTTGAAAATGGAATAAATTTTCGGATGTTTTTTGTTGCCAAAAGCTCAGAATATGGTATAATGTAATCTGATAAATTTTGAAAAGATAATGATGGAGTGATATAATGGGGGCTAAAAAAGGCGGATTGGGCCGTGGTTTTGACGCGTTGTTTGAGGACAACGCCGCTTCGTCTCTTTCGTCGGAAAACAGCGTCACAAAACTTCCTATAGGCGATTTGGAGATAAACAGAAATCAGCCGAGAAAAACCTTCGACGAAGAATCTCTTTCATCTCTTTCCGACAGCATAAAAGAAAACGGCGTAATACAGCCTATAATAGTCAGACCGCTTTCAAACGGATCTTATCAGATAGTCGCCGGCGAAAGACGTTTCAGAGCCGCCGCCATGGCGGGACTTAAAGAAGTGCCTGTCATAATCAGAGATTTGGACTCTGAAAGCGTCGCGGTTATCGCTCTTATAGAAAATCTGCAGAGAGAGGACCTTTCCCCTCTTGATCAGGCCGCCGGAATCGAAAAGCTTATTGAAGATTACGGCTTTACCCAGGAGCGGGCGGCTCAAAAAATAGGAATTTCAAGGTCGGCGCTTACAAATAATTTGAGGCTTCTGAAACTTCCCGAAAACACGAAAAAAATGCTTTCGGAAGGGGAGATAACGCAGGGTCACGCGAGAGCGCTGCTGGGACTTGACGATTTGAGCCTGACAGACGAAACGGCGCTTAAAGTAAAAAAGGAAAATCTTTCCGTCAGAGATACGGAAAAGCTCGTAAAGAAATTAAACGAAGCGAAAAAAGAAAAACCCAAGCCGACAAAAAAAAGAAATCCGTTCTACGATGAAGTTGAACTGTCTGTTTTCAATGCGACAGGCAGAAAAGTGACCGTAAAAGGAAAAGGCTCGAAAAAAGGCGGAACTATTGTCATTGAATTTTATGACGATGACGATCTTAAAAAAATTGTATCCGATCTGGAAAACTAAAAAATAAATTTGCGGAGAGTATCGTATGATAGACATTAAATTTTTGAGGGAAAATCCCGACGCTGTAAAAGAGAACATCAAAAAGAAATTTCAGGATGAAAAACTTCCCCTTGTAGACGAGGTTATAAGTCTCGACAAAAAATACAGGGAGACAAAGACAGAGGCTGACAGTCTCAGAGCCTCCAGAAATTCTCTTTCAAAACTGATAGGCGCTTTGATGGCAAAAGGCAGAAAAGACGAGGCGGAAGACGTCAAGAAACAGGTATCAGAAAACGCCGAAAGACTTGCCGAGCTTGAGGAAAACGAAAAAGAGCTTGAGTCCGAGATAAAGACGAGAATGATGAAAATTCCAAACATCATCGACCCGTCTGTCCCGATAGGAAAAGACGATTCCTTCAATGTCGAAATCGAAAGATTCGGCGAGCCGGTCGTGCCGGATTTTGAAATACCTTATCATACCGACATAATGGAATCTTTCGGAGGAATTGACCTTGACGCTGCCGGAAGAGTCGCCGGCAACGGTTTCTATTACCTTCTCGGCGATATCGCGAGGCTTCATTCGGCCGTTCTGTCATACGCCAGAGATTTTATGATAAACAAGGGATTTACTTATGTCATTCCGCCTTTTATGATTCGTTCTGCCGTAGTGGACGGCGTAATGTCGTTTGACGAGATGGACGCTATGATGTATAAAATCGAGGGCGAGGATTTGTACCTTATAGGCACGAGCGAACATTCTATGATCGGCAGGTTTATCGACGAGATAATTCCGGAAGAACAGCTGCCGCTCACACTTACATCTTACTCTCCGTGTTTCAGAAAAGAAAAAGGCGCTCACGGAATAGAGGAGAGAGGCGTCTACAGAATACACCAGTTTGAAAAACAGGAGATGATAGTAGTCTGCAAACCCGAAGAAAGCAATATATGGTACGACAGACTTTGGCAGTACACTGTGGAGCTTTTCCGCTCTATGGATATACCTGTAAGAACGCTTGAATGCTGCTCCGGAGATTTGGCGGATCTCAAAGTAAAATCTCTCGACGTGGAAGCGTGGTCGCCGAGACAGAAAAAGTATTTTGAAGTGGGATCATGTTCTAATCTTGGCGACGCTCAGGCGAGAAGACTTAATATCAGGGTGAAAGGCGCTGATAAGAAAAAATACCTCGCCAATACTTTAAATAATACGGTCGTCGCGCCTCCGAGAATGCTTATCGCTTTCCTTGAAAACAATCTTCAGGCCGACGGAACGGTAAAAATTCCCGAAGTTCTCAGACCTTACATGGGCGGCAAGGAAAAACTTATACCCAACAAAAAATAATTTAAATTAAAATACAGCCGATCCCGGATTAAATTTTTCGGGGTCGTTTTTTTTATTTTGATTGTTATATATTTTCTACTAAAAAAGTTGACAAATTTAAAAAAATTTGATAATATTTATATATAAGCCGAGACGGGAACAATGTTGAAAAAAGTTTGACTCAAAAGCTTAAATTTCAAAAAAAAAAAATAAAAAAGGGGCGAAAAAAGATGAAAAAAACAATTATCACCGTGTCAAGGCAGTTCGGTTCCGGCGGAAGGACTATCGGAAAACAGCTTGCCGAAAAACTGAACATCGGCTACTATGACAAGGAAATAGTCGACAAGGTTGCCGATGAGACGGGATTTGACATCAAATATGTCGAAGAGAGGGGAGAATACGCCCCTTCAAAGTCAAAATTTGCCTACACTTTCAACACTATGTCCACTCCCGGAGTTATGAACGGCATGAGCGCGGCTGATTTTCTTTGGTGCATACAGAGAGACGTGATACTTCAAATAGCCGAAAAAGGTCCGTGTGTAATAGTCGGCAGATGCGCCGATTTCATATTGAATGAAAGGGACGACGTTTTAAACGTATTCATCTACGCCGATACGGATTTTAAAAAGGACAGAATCGTCAGACTTTACGGCGAATCGGAAAAATCTCCCGAAAAAAGATTAGCCGAAAAGGACAAGAAGAGAGCAGTAAACTACAAATATTATACCGGCAAACAGTGGGGAGATCCGATTAATTACGATTTGTGTCTTAATTCCGGAAGACTCGGTATAGACTACTGCGTATCTCTTTTGGCTGAGATATATAACGCCGAATAATGCTTTTTATAATTTTGTTCAATTTTTTCGCCGGAGGTTTAATGCCTTCGGCGTTGTTTTTTAGTGTTGTAAATATATAATTTCAATGATATAATTTTTATGATTAAAATTTGACGGAGAAAAATATATATGGATTATTATCTCGCGATAGATATAGGCGCGTCGTCGGGCAGACACATTCTTGTAAGCGTTGACGGCGGCAGACTTAAAACAGAGGAAATCTACCGTTTTAAAAACGGTATGGAGGAGGAAAACGGCCACCTCGTATGGGATGCGGACAAACTTTTTTCAAATGTAATTACGGGTATAAAAAAATGCCGTGAATCAGGAAAAATTCCTAAGTCGGTATCAATAGACACATGGGGAGTGGATTACGTCCTTCTCGATGAGAATTTAAATACGATAAAGCCTGTTTTCGCTTACCGCGATTACTGCAACTCGAAATACAGAAAAATTACCGAAAAAAAGATTGACGCGAAAAGGCTGTACGAAATAAGCGGAATACAGATGCTTGACTTTAATACGGTATATATGTGTTCAAAAGAGCAGGACTTGGGCAGACTTTCAAAAGCTTATAAACTGTTGATGATGCCTCAGTACCTGAGTTTCAAACTTACGGGGAAAATATACAACGAGTATACGGAATCAACGACGTCGGGAATGGTTGACGCCGAAAAATTCAACTGGAGTGATGAAATACTTGAAAAAACCGGAGTCGATAAAAATCTTCCGGCTGAAATAGTCATGCCTCCGTATTATGCCGGTAATTTTTCGGACGGCGTTAAGAAGGCGGTCGGTTTTGACGCTGAGGTAATTCTGCCCGCATCGCACGACACGGCGTCGGCGGTAGCCGCATGCCCTCTTGATGAAAAAACATGTTATATATCCTCGGGCACATGGTCTCTTATCGGAATCGAATCAAAAACTCCGTTTTTAACGGAGGAAGCGAGAAAGAAAAATTTTACAAACGAGGGCGGTCTTGAAAAAAGATTCCGCTTTCTGAAAAATATCATGGGAATGTGGATATTCCAAAACATAAAAAAACAGATGCCCGAAAATACGACATACGATTCCATGATGGAGGAGGCCGAAAAAAGCCGTTATGAAAAAACATTTAATCCGAACTCCGAACAGCTGAACGCGCCTGAAAATATGGCGGACGCGATAAGGTCTCTTCTCGGTGAAGAAAATCTTGATATTTCGGACGTATTGAAATCTGCATATCTTTCGCTCGCTTATTCTTATAAGGAATCTATCGAAAACATAGAAAAGATAACCGGCAGAAAAATAGAAAAAATATTTATAATCGGCGGCGGAAGCAAGGATAAATACCTGAACAGACTGACGGGCGACGTGACCGGAAGGAAGGTAATAACCGGACTTTCCGAGGCCACGGCTCTCGGCAACGCTCTGGCGCAGATAATGTACGACAAAGGCGCATCGCTTGACGAGGCAAGAGAGATTATTAAAAATTCGTTTGATTTTAAATCATATCAGTCTGAAGATTCATAATTGAAAAATTCGGGCGAAGCAGGCTTAAAAAAGATTTTTCCGTCTGCCGGGTACAGACCGAAATATCGGATTTTAATTGAGCCGCCATGGTCTAATAAGCCCATTAATATTTATTTTAAGGGGTACACGGATTGACAATTTAAAAAAAAGAGGAAAAAATATGAGTTACGATGAAGCCAAAAAAAAATATTCATCCGTAGGAGTAGATACGGAAAAGGCGATAGAGACGCTTAAGAACGTTACTGTATCGATTCACTGCTGGCAGGGAGACGACGTCACCGGATTCGACCAAAGGCAGTCTTTGTCCGGAGGAATACAGACAACCGGAAATTACCCCGGCAAAGCGAGGACTCCGGAGGAGCTTATGCGTGATATAGACGAATCATTTTCGCTGATTCCCGGAAAGAAAAAACTCAATCTTCACGCAAGCTACGCCATATTTGATTCAGACCCCGTCGGCCGGGATAAGATACGACCGGAACATTTCAAAAAATGGGTTGATTTTGCAAATGAAAGGGGTATAGGACTTGATTTCAATCCTACATTTTTCTCTCATCCGATGGTCAAAGATAATCTTACTCTCACGTCTCCGGATGAAAACGTCAGAAAATACTGGGTAGAACACGGAAAAAGGTGTGTTGAGATAAGCGAGTATTTCGCCGAAATGACAGGACAGCCGTGTCTTATGAATATTTGGATTCCCGACGGATACAAGGACATTCCCGGTGACAGGCTTGGACCAAGAAAAAGATTTATGGAAAGCCTTGATGAAATTCTTTCGGTTCCTTACGACAAAAACAAGGTTTTCATAACGCTTGAATCAAAAGTTTTCGGCATAGGGCTTGAAAGCTATACGGCAGGTTCGGCGGAATTTTGTCTTCTATATTCGGCGACAAGGCATATTACTCCGCTTATGGACAACGGACATTATCATCCCACCGAAAAAGTGTCGGACAAAATATCATCGCTTCTTATTTTCAGCGACAGACTTGCTCTTCACATAACGCGCCCCGTCAGATGGGACTCTGACCACGTAGTGATTTTTGACGACGAAACAAGGGAGATAGCGAAGGAAATAGTAAGGTGCGGAGCGCTTGACAAAGTGTTCATAGCAACAGATTATTTTGACGCGTCCATAAACAGAACGGCGGCGTGGGTAATAGGCGTCAGAAGCGTGAGAGAGGCTCTTCTTTTCGCACTTCTGCAGCCGGAAAAACAGCTAAAAAAACTTCAGGACGAATCCGATTTCACTCATCTCCTCGCGCTGCACGAGGAAATGAAAATAATGCCGTTTTCGGACGTGTGGGAAGAATATCTCAGAAGGGAAAACGTACCTTTGAATTTTATGGACGCAATAGATAAATACGAAAAAGACGTGCTTTCAAAACGATAAGGCAAGGTATTATTTACGTTTGGTTTAATAATATCAGGCAAATAATAATTGCCAACAGACAATTCAAATGATATAATAAATTCTGAAAAAAACAGTTTTTTAGGCAGGGTAATTTCAATGAAAAAATTTATGGATAAAGATTTTCTTTTAAGCACCGACACGTCAAAAAAGCTTTTCGGCTTCTGCAAAGACGAGCCTATTTTCGACTGGCACTGCCATCTTTCGCCGAAAGAAATATACGAAAATAAAAAACCGCAGGACATCACGGAGCTCTGGCTCGGCGGCGACCATTACAAATGGAGAGCTATGAGATCATGCGGAATTGACGAAAAATACATCACTGGCGATGCGTCGAATTATGAGAAATTCAAAAAGTACGCCTATGTAATGGAAAAATGTTTAGGCAATCCGCTATACCACTGGACTCATCTCGAGCTTCAGAGATATTTCGGGATTTACACTCCTCTTTCAACAAAAACGGCTGATGAAATTTGGGAAAAAGCAAATGCGGAAATCGCAAACGGCGGATTTGAGCCGAGAGCTCTCATAGAAAAATCAAACGTAGTGGCTGTCTGCACTACGGACGATCCGGCGGACAGTCTTGAATATCACAAACTTATAGCGGAAGATAAATCATTCGGCACTAAAGTATATCCGGCGTTCAGACCCGACAAGGCTTTAAATATCACGGCAGACACTTATGTCCCTTGGGTGAAGAAATTGTCAGATGCGTCCGGTATCAAGGTCACTGATTTCGATTCGCTTAAAGAAGCTCTTTCTCAGAGAATATCGTTTTTCAAGTCTATGGGAACGAGGGCTACAGACTGTTCATTGACTCAGGTAAAATATGTTGAAATGCCCGAAGATAAATTGAATTTAACAGTCAAAAAAGTTCTCGCCGGAGAAAAAGCGGACGACGCCGAGGCTGCCGGCTACACTACGGCTCTGTTTAAATTCTTGGGTGAAAAATATTATGAAAACGATTTCGTAATGGAGGTTCATCTCGGAGCCGTCAGAAACAACAATTCAAAGATGTTTGAAAAACTCGGTCCTGACACAGGTTTCGATTCGATTGGCGATTCCATAAGCGCTTTGGATCTTTCGAAGCTTCTCAACAGTTTGTGCGCGGAAGGAAAACTGCCAAAGACTATTCTTTTCAACATTAACCCGGCAGACAATTATATTTTCGGCTCTATGCTCGGCAATTTCCAGGATTCCGACGCGTTTTCCAAAATTCAGCTCGGCTCCGGATGGTGGTTTAACGACAACATCGACGGAATGAGAGCTCAGCTTTCAGCTCTTTCAAATCTCGGAGTTTTGGGAGGATTCGTGGGAATGGTTACCGATTCGAGATCATTCCTCTCTTATCCGAGACATGAATATTTCAGAAGGATACTCTGCGATTTCATCGGCGAAAAAGTCGAAAACGGAGAATACCCTTACGACGAGAATGTTTTATCGGAAATGGTAAAAGATATCTCGTTCGGAAACGCCGAAAAATATTTCAATCTGAAATAAAAAATTACCGGAGGTGCGGTCGATAAATGGGCGAGTTTACATGGGATATAAGCCACAAACCTAAGGATAATATTGCGCATTCGGTCGGGGAAATAAACCCTGCGGCGGGAAAACTGACGCTTGATATGAAAAATTTCGCCGAGGCGGGAAATTCCCTCGCCAAAATATACGCGAGGCTTGATTATCTTGAACCTGATAAAAATCATGATTTCAAAATTGTCACAGCCGCTTCGGTATTAAGGGATACTTATGGCAGAATAGATATTCTCGTCTGTTCGTCCGGCGACAAGAAGCTTTTCGCGGATTGCGCCGACGTAATTTCAAAATTCAATAAAAAAATGTACGGAACCGGTCTAAAAACTTATATCGGCTATCCGGAAAGCGAACCGGCGCCAAAGATAAATGCCGACGAGGTTATAGGCGTTTCGGAAAATCAGGCGAATCAGGCGAGAGAAGCGGCGAAGGAATTTGAAAATCTTGACGCCGGTTTTAAATCATCCGTAGCTCTTTTCACCGCGTCGGATGTTTCCGCCCGCCCCGAAAATATTAACCTCAATACCGTAGTGATTCTGACCGATTGAAAAAGAATTCGCGACTATGAATTTTGATACGGATATTAAATTTGTAAAAGGAGTCGGCGACGTCATGAAAACCCGTTTTGAAAAAATCGGGGTGACGGACGTCGGCTCTCTTTTATATTATTTCCCTGTCAGGTATGACGACTGGAGCGATGTGAAAAAAATCAGCGACTGCGAGCTTGATGAAATATCCGTCATCAAAGCTAAGGTCATAACTCCGCTTCAAAAAATAGGGTCTAAATCACCGGCGGAAATTTACAAAACTCTGCTTTCCGACGGCTCTGATGTCATAGAGGCCGTTTTTTTTAATAATAAATATATAACAAACGAGTTGAAAACAGGCGAGACGTATTTTTTCCGCGGCAAATTAAGACAAAACGAATATAACGGCGCTGTTGAGATTTTAAGTCCTCGGTTTTCAAGCGAAAACGAAAATCCCATAAAGCCCGTGTATCATATGACCGCAGGTCTAACCGGCAGGAAAATTTCAAAAACCGTCAACTTCGCTCTCGAGTCTATGAAGGGAAATATTAAAGAAACTTTACCTTCATACGAGATTGAAAAGTTCAGACTTGAGGGGCTTGAAAATTCGATAACGTCCATGCATTTCCCTCAAAATTTCGATTCTCTTTTTTCCGCGAGAAGACGTCTCGTATTTGAGGAGCTGTTGACTCTGCAGCTCGGACTTCTTCTTATAAGGTCAAGAACGTCCACTGATACGGATAAAGTTATCAAAAAAGATTATTCCGCCGAATTTGAGAGAAAGCTGCCGTTTGAATTTACCGGAGCGCAGAAAAAAGCTGTCTTTGAATGCGTAAAAGACATGATGTCCGGGCGCGCGATGAACAGGCTCGTTCAGGGCGATGTCGGGTCGGGAAAAACCGCTGTAGCCGCATCTGTAATTTACACATGCGTTAAAAACGGATTCCGAGCCGCTTTGATGGCACCTACCGAAATACTCGCAAATCAGCACGCCGACACATTAAAAAAATTTTTCGGCTCTGATTTGAATATCGCTTTGTTGACGGGTTCTTTGACAAAATCAAAGAAAAACGAGCTTTTAAAACATCTGAAATCGGGGGAAATCGATCTGCTTGTCGGCACGCACGCTCTTATTTCGGAAGATGTGGAGTTTAACAATTTAGGTCTCGTAATAACCGATGAACAGCACAGATTCGGTGTGGAGCAGAGGACAAGACTTCAGATGAAGGGCGACAGACCTCATGTGCTTGTAATGTCGGCTACCCCTATTCCGAGAACGCTTGGTCTTATCATCTACGGAGACCTCGATGTATCGTTAATAAACGAACTGCCTTCAGGCAGAAAGCCCGTAAAGACTTATGTCGTAAACTCTTCTTACCACAAAAGGATATACCAATATATAAAAAAATTTCTCGATTCCGGAAAACAGGCATATATAGTCTGCTCTAAAGTCGCCGACAAGGACGAGGACTGCGAAACTGAAAACGAAGAAAATAATGTAATTTCCGCTGAAGAATATTTCAAGACTCTTTCAGAGGGAGAATTTAAAAATTACAGACTCGGATTAATCCATGGCAAAATGAAGCAGAAGGAAAAAGACGCCGTAATGGCGGATTTCGCGTCAGGTAAAATAAATATGCTCGTAGCGACTACCGTTATCGAGGTTGGCGTAGACGTGCCGAACGCTTGTGTTATGGTTATAGAAAACGCCGAAAGATTCGGACTTTCTTCTCTTCATCAGCTCAGAGGCAGAATAGGAAGGGGGCAAAGCGAGTCGGTCTGTATTCTTATTTCAGATTCAAATTCGGAGGAGACAAAGGAAAGGCTTGACATACTCCGCAAAACTTCGGACGGTTTTAAAATAGCCGAAGAGGATCTTAAAATGAGAGGCCCCGGAGATTTTCTCGGTTCAAGACAGCACGGACTTCCGGAACTTAAACTTGCCAATCTCGTCTCAGACGCGTCAATTCTTAAAGCTGCCGCAGACGAGGCTAAAAACATTTTATCAAAAGACCCTTATCTTTCAAGTCCGGAAAATGCTCCGCTCAGCAAAAATATCGAAAAGATGTTCCGAAATCCGGAGACGTCGGGAATAAATTGAAAAAGCCGGCGAAAATATCGGCCGGCTTTTTCTGTTATTGAGTAAAACACAAAAGTTATAAATTCAATTCAATTTGTTAAAATAGGTGAATACCGTATAATGAAACGTTTTTACGGTCTTATATCAATTAGGCTTTGTTTTCATTCATATTTCAGAAAGTCGCTTTTATGCTCCTGTCTGTTTAAATCCACGCCCTTTGAAATCAGAATGTCGGATTTGAGAGCCGCAAGGTTTATGTTAGTATTCATTGCGGACGCTATCTGTTTGACGTCGTATCCGTAATTTACATATTCAAGAAATTCGTTGTCGTCAAGAGCTATTTCCGCCGCAAAAAGATTCGCCTCGTGCTCCATGTCGTTTTTTTCAAAACTGAAAAGACTGAATTCCTGAAAAACTTTCGCTTTGCCCTCGTTTTTACGGTGAAGTCTGTCATGTCCTATCTCGTGCAGAATGACAATGTCCGACATCTTGTCGTCAAGATTGTCGTTGAGAAAAATAAATTTCTGCCTGTACACAACTTTATAAGCGCCTTTGAGCGTGTTGAAATGCTCCGGCATTATTATAATTCCGAGTGATTCCGCTATTTGCCTCGGGTCTTTTGTGCCGGCTCTTTTCACGGTTTTATCCGCTTCTGAGATAATGTCTTTAATATTATTCATTACCTGAAAAATAAATCAATAATTTGAAATTTGGGAAAAATTTTTTTACAGATGAACGCCGCCCGCTTTTTTAAAGCTTATCATGTCCGACCCACGCCGCAAGCCGGATGGCTTTATTTAAAAGAAGACGGCGAAACAGCAGTTGTAAAAATAAATAAATAAAACTTTGTACGTTATAATCAAATGATGTACGGTTATTTTTTTATTTTTTCTTCAGATATTTTTTCGGCGTGTATTTTTTGTTTTTTTCTTTAGCCACCCAATACGCGTCCTGAATAGCTCTCATCATGTTGTCGAGATCGTCGTCTCCGAGATCTCCGCCGGCGAAAAGACCGGTCACCTCGTTAGTAATTCTCTGAGCCTGTTCGGCGCCCCTGTCGCCGTATTTTTCTCTCGCTTCGATCAGAAATTCCTCGTCGTCGGTCATAAGGTAATTTGCGCTGATTCCCAGCACGTCAGCTACCTTTTTGTACATATCCCTTGTCTTGGGAAATCTGCCGTTAGTCTCCCACCCGGCGACGGTTCTGAGCGAAACTCCTATTTTCTTTGCGAGTTCGGACTGTGTGAGACCCGCTTCTTTGCGTCCTTCTTTTAATTTCTGCGCAAAAGTCATTTTCATTCGCTCCGTTTTGCTGAATTTGTAAGTGTAATTTAATTACAAGCAATATTATTGCACATATGCAAGTATTTGTCAAGCAAATAATGAAAAAAAATTACAGAATATTTAAATATATTGCAAATAACATGCAATGACAAAAAGACATAAAAATTTTTTAAACAAATATTAATATTATATTTTAATTTAAAGATTGTTGATGTATAATAAAGCTTAAAATAAAACAAAATCTCATTTAAGAAAAAACATTTTATCGCTCAAGGAGAGAAAACATATGAATTTCAAAAAAGCGGCGGCGATAATTTTGACCGCAGTCATTGTTATATTGTCGTTTGCTGGATGTTCCGCAAATAAAAATAACGAACAGTCTACCGAGTCGGTATCGGAATCGGAATTATCGTCTGAAGAGGCGTCTAAAGTCGTGTTTGCGGAGTTCATCAGCGCGAAAAACGGAACCCCTGTCGAGGTTAAGGCTTTCGTTCAGGCGAAAACGGTGCTCGACGGCGGAAAAGGCGGAGAGATTTCCCTTTATGCGCAGTCCGTAGACGGCGCCTATTATATTGAAAATATGAAAGTAAGCGGGGACGAATACGAAAAGCTTACCGAAGGAAGGGAAATTGCCGTAAGAGGAATAAAAAGCGATTCTGACGGTTGGATAAAAATAAGCTCGCCGGAGCTTGTCTCAATAGGCGAAAAGATATATGTGGCAGATCCTGTCGCGATGACAAAAGGATATCAGACTGGGGATCTTTACAGCATGCTTAACGAAAAATTGTCTTTTACAAATCTCACCGTGACGTCTTCCGAGGACGCCGATTCTAACGAAGTGCCGTTTATCTACAAAAGAGACGGAACGGGAGAAGAAGGCGACGATATATATTTCACCGCATCGGACGGCAAAAGCGAATGTATGTTTGTCGTATCTTCAAAATTTAATCCTTCTTATTCGGATCTTTACAAAACGTGTCAGAGTCTGAAAACCGGAGATATAATAAACGTCACAGGATTTATGGGTTGGTCGGACAATCTCGCCGAGGTCGACGTGATGAAAATAGAAAAATCGAAATAAGATAATTTTTATTAATTTTTTGTGGTGTATGTAAAAAATGGAAAAACAAAATAAAACAGCGGAATACGATTCTGCCGACTGCGGGGATTCCGGCGAACTGATGAATATAAGAAATTTCGGAGCTGAAAGTTCCGAAAGAAACGGCATTATAATCAGAACAAGTATAATCGGAATAGCGTCAAATCTGCTGCTCGCCGCTTTTAAGGCGGCTATCGGAATAATAGCAAACTCCGTGTCCGTTGTTTTGGACGCAGTAAACAACGTATCTGACGCCGCTTCGTCGATAATTACGATAATAGGAACAAAACTTGCCGGAAAAAGCCCCGACAGAGAACATCCGTTCGGACACGGCAGGGCGGAGTATATTTCATCTATGGTAATTTCGGCGCTTGTTCTTTACGCCGGCATTACGTCACTTGTGGAATCTGTCAAAAAAATAATCAAGCCGGAGACTCCCGATTATTCATTTCTGTCGCTTGTTATAATCGCGGTCGCTGTCGCCGTAAAGATATTTCTCGGACTTTACGTAAGCTCCAAAGGAAGAAAAGCGAAATCAGACTCGCTTGAAAATTCAGGCAGAGACGCTTTAAACGATTCTATAATTTCAGGCGCTACGCTTGCCGCCGCTTTGATTTACACCGTCTGGAATATTTCGCTTGAAAGCTATCTGGCCGCTGTTATTTCAATTGTGATTATCAAATCGGGCATCGACATGATAAAAGATACTTTCTCAAAGATACTTGGAGAAAGAGCCGACGCAGAACTTGCTCAGGAAATCAAGAATACGGTGTGCGGTTTTGACGGAGTTACGGGAGCGTACGATTTGATTTTAAACAACTACGGTCCCGACAAATTCAACGGCTCAATACATATAGAAATACCCGACACTTATACTGCCGACGAGATAGATGAGCTTTTGAGGCAGATAACGGTAAAAGTTTATCAAAAGCACAACGTCATCTTGACGGCTATCGGCGTATACTCCTTGAATACGAAGGACAAAAAAGCCATAGAGATGAGGGAAAAAATAAAAGACGAACTTACAAAGGAAGAATATGTTCTCCAGATGCACGGTTTTTACGTAAACGAGACGAGCAAAACGATTAGGTTCGATCTGATTATTTCTTTCGACGCGCCGGACAGGCTCGCAGTGTACGAAACGGCCGTAAAAAAAGCGCAGTCCCTCTACCCGGATTACAAATTTGAAATTACTCTTGACTCCGATTTTTCAGAACCGGAACACGTCAAAGAAAAAGGCACGAAAAAGAAAAAGCGCTGAACTTATTTATCCCGGTTGAATTGCCGGGATATTGTTTTGCCGAAAATAACAAATCAATGTTATTTGATATTTTTAACAATAAATTCATTATTATAAATCTCAATTTTCACAATGCTACAAATTTTAATAAATCGCCCGATTTGCTTGATTTTTTGGGCAGAAATGAATATACTTTATCTTGAATAAGGGTATGTGAAAAATTTAACAATCTCAAAATTTCATATTAATTACTGCGAAATATTTAATTGAAAATTTTGTTATGTTATAATTAATTCAAACACCTTTATTTGTATTATTAAAATCCGTTTTAATTTTTATCGGGAATTTTATCACAAGTTCGGTCTTTTGAAAATAAGATCGAAAATTTTCAGAAAAAAAGGAAGGTCTTTTTATGAACAAGGTAACTGTCATCGGAACCGGCTCCGTGGGCTCGACTATAGCCTACACTCTTATGGTTCAGGGTTTTGTGTCTGATATAGTAATGATAGACATAAACGGCGAAAAAGCTCTCGGCGAGGCTCTTGACATAAGGCAGGGAACGCCTTTTTCAAATTCATGCTCTGTTTACGCCGGAAGCTACGAGGACGCTAAAGGCTCTGACATAGTAATACTTACATCCGGAATACCGAGAAAGCCGGGACAGTCGAGGCTTGATCTCGCCGCTACGAACGTAAACATCGTAAAGCAGATAATACCGGAGATTACCAAGGCCGCTCCGGACGCAAAATATATAATAGTTTCAAATCCCGTCGATATTCTGACTTATGCTTTCTGCAAATATGCCGATATTCCCGAACAGAATATTATTGGCTCGGGAACAATACTCGACACTGCGAGACTCAGAGCGAGACTTTCTGAGTATTATTCGGTATCTCAGCAGAATGTTCACGCTTATGTTCTCGGTGAACACGGCGACAGCTCGTTTATCCCGTGGTCAATAGCGAATATTTCAAACGTGCCCATTGAGGAGTACAGGGCGTCGATTCTCCACACCGACGGAATTTATCCCGAACTCAACAAGGCGGACGTCGAGGAATACGTTAAAAAAAGCGGCGCGAGAGTTATTCAGAGAAAAGGAGCTACGTTCTACGCGGTATCTATTTCGGTATGCCACATAGCGAAATGCCTTCTTTCCGGAATTGACACGACTATGACAGTATCCACAATGCTTCACGGTGAGTACGGAATATCCGACGTCTGCCTTTCTCTTTTGAATATCGTAGGCGAAAACGGAGCTCATTCAAAGATAATGCTGCCGTTCAACGACGAGGAAAGGGCAAAATTAAATTTAAGCGCCGAAAAACTCAAGGACACGATAAATAAGCTCGGACTTTCTAAATAAAAGTAAATGGAGAACAAAATGGAATACAGAATTGAACATGATTCTTTGGGCGAGGTAAAAGTTCCTGCCGACAAGCTATGGGGCGCGCAGACAGAGAGAAGCCATGAAAATTTCAAAATCGGCGTAGGAATAGAAACAATGCCGTCGGAGATTATTCACGCTTTCGGAATACTTAAAAAAGCCGCCGCGACGGCAAATCATTCGCTGAAACCCGAAAAAATGACCGACGAAAAGCTAAAAGCCATATCAGCCGCCGCCGACGAGGTTATTTCCGGAAAACTCAACGACAATTTTCCTCTTGTCGTATGGCAGACAGGCTCCGGCACGCAGTCCAATATGAACGCGAACGAAGTAATAGCTAACAGAGGAAATCAGATAGCCGGCAAAAAGCTTCTTCACCCAAACGACGATGTAAATATGTCGCAGTCATCTAACGACACGTTCCCGACAGCTATGCACATAGCGGCTGTTATGGCGGTAGAGGACAGAGTAATTCCCGCCTGCGAAACGCTCATTGATACTTTCAAAAAGCTTGAAAAGGAAAACGAGGGAATAGTGAAGTCCGGAAGAACTCATCTTCAGGACGCGACTCCCATCAAATTCAGCCAGGAAATTTCCGGCTGGAGAGGAAGCGTCGAAAGAGACGCGGAACTTTTAAAAGCTTCCGTCGAGCCTTTGAAGGAGCTCGCTCTCGGCGGAACGGCAGTTGGAACGGGACTGAACGCACCTGAGGGATTTGACAAACTTGTAGCCGAGGAAATTGGAAAACTCACGGGAAAAGATTTCAAAACGTCTCCAAATAAATTCCATTCTCTGACGTCAAAGGATGAAATAGTATTCTGCCACGGCGCGTTAAAAGCTCTGGCGGCGGATATGATGAAAATAGCGAACGATGTGCGCTGGCTCGCTTCGGGTCCGAGAGACGGTCTCGGAGAGATAACAATTCCGGCTAACGAACCCGGCTCGTCCATAATGCCCGGAAAGGTGAACCCGACTCAGTGCGAACAGGTCACGATGGTGGCGGTTCAGGTAATTTCAAACGACGTCGCCGTTTCAATGGCCGCGTCTCAGGGAAATTTTGAGCTGAACGTGTTTATGCCGGTGACAGCCTACAATTTCCTCCAGTCGGCGAGACTTCTTTCCGAGTCCATACTTTCATTCAATGAAAAGTGCGCCGTCGGAATAAAGGCCGATAAGAAAAAAATGCACGACAATCTTTACAATTCGCTTATGCTCGTCACGGCTTTAAGCCCTTATATAGGATATGAAAACAGCGCAAAAACGGCGCAGAAAGCTTTTAAAGAAAATATGTCTTTAAAAGAAGCGTGCGTAAGTTCGGGATATTTGACGGCTGAAAAATTTGACGAGATTTTCCACCCCGAACAGATGTGCTGAAAAAACAGGTTTATTTTACGGTTGATATAATTTTTAACAGGAGAAAAAATGACAGTCAGTTATTTTCCGGGCTGTACGCTCAAAAACAAAGCTGTCGATCTTGACAAATACGCAAGACAGACGGCAGAAAAACTCGGAGTGACATTCGAGGAACTTGACGAGTGGCAGTGCTGCGGCGGAGTATTCACCGAGTCAACCGATGAAATAGCGACAAAGCTTTCATCGGTCAGGGCTTTGAAAAAAGCGGAGGATCTCGGCAACATTCTCGTCACGGTATGCAGCGCGTGTCATAACGTTATAAAACAGACTAATTATCAGATGTCAGACGAAGATTTCGCGTCCAAGGTAAATAATTACCTCGGGTCGGAAGAAGCTTACGACGGACAAGCCGTCGAGAAGCATTATCTTGAACTGTTGAGGGACGATATAGGATTTGACAGCGTAAAAAAACAGGTTGTAAATCCTCTCAAGGGTAAAAAGATAGCGTGCTATTACGGCTGCCTTCTTTTGAGACCTTCAAAAGTCATGAAAACGGATGATCCCGAAAATCCGTCGATTATGGAGGATCTTGTAAAATCACTCGGCGCCGAGCCGGTTTACTACGCTGCGAGAAACGAATGCTGCGGCGGATATGTCGTAGCGGACAGCCCGGAATTTTCAAAGAGAAGGGCAAAAGATATATGCGACGGCGCCGAAAAAGCTGGAGCCGATATGATAGTTACTGCCTGCCCGCTTTGCATGTACAACCTCAAAAAATCAGGTTCGGACATACCTGTCGTATATTTTACGGAAGTCATGGCCGAAGCTTTCGGAATTAAGGAGGGCGAAAATAATGGCTGATGAAAATAAAGAGCTTAAAATGCCCGACATGAATTACGCTAAAGACGAGATAATAAGAATTTCAGGCGTAAATCCGAGAAAATGTATGAGATGCGGCAAATGTTCGGCGACATGCCCGGCTTATGACGAAATGGAATATCATCCGCATCAGTTCGTATATATGGTTGAGACGGGAGAAATAGAGCCTCTGCTGAAATCAAAGTCTTTATACAAATGCCTTTCGTGCTTTGCATGTATAGACAGATGTCCGAGAGGCGTTGAGCCGGAGAAATTAGTCGAGGCTGTAAGGCTTACAGTCGAAAGACAGCAGGGCAACGACCATTTTACTCCCGACAGTCTCGCCGAATTTTACGACGACGATATGCCGCAGCAGGCTATCGTGTCGGCTTTCAGAAAATACAGAAAGTAAGGAGGAGAGCTTAAATTGCAGAGAATAGGTGTTTTTGTATGCCACTGCGGTACAAACATTGCCGGTACGGTAGATGTGTCTCAGGTGGCGGAAGCGCTTTCGCACGAACCGGGAGTAGTCTATTCAAAAGATTATACATATATGTGTTCTGCCACAGGTCAGGGAATGCTGAAAGACGCTATCAGGGATTACAATCTGACAGGCGTGGTAATTTGCTCATGCTCTCCGAGAATGCACGAAAATACATTCAGAAAAGCGGCAGAGCAGGCCGGACTGAATCCGTTCATGCTTGAAATCGCGAATATAAGAGAGCAGTGCTCATGGGTTCACAAGGATATGGCCATAGGCACGGCGAAGGCAATAGTTTTGGGCAGAGCCGCTGTAGCCAAGGTAAATTTGAACGCTCCGCTTACATCGGGCGAAACGGCAGTTACAAAAAGGGCGCTTGTAATCGGCGGCGGAATTGCCGGAATACAGACTGCTCTTGACATCGCGGACGCCGGATTTCCCGTTGACATCGTAGAGAAAAAACCGACTATCGGCGGAAAAATGGCTCAGCTTGACAAAACTTTCCCTACTCTTGACTGCGCCGCCTGCATACTCACGCCAAAGATGGTTGAGGCGCAGCAGAATGAAAATATAACCATTTACTCCTACAGCGAGGTTGAGGACGTCAAGGGTTTCGTGGGCAATTTTGACGTAAAGATAAGAAGAAAAGCCCGCTATGTCGATGAGACGAAATGCACGGGCTGCGGTCTATGCACCGAAAAATGTCCTATGAAAAAAGTTCCGAACGAGTTCAATCTCGGCATGGATTCAAGACATGCTGTGTATATTCCGTTCGCTCAGGCTGTTCCTAAGGTCGCGACGATAGATCCGAATTACTGCCTTAAATTAAAGTCCGGAAAATGCGGACTTTGCTCCAAGGTATGTTCGGTAGGAGCTATAGACTACACTCAAAAAGACGAAATTATCGAAGAAAAGTACGGCGCGATAGTAGTCGCTACGGGATATAATCCGATTTCACTTGACAAATTCGACGAATTCGCTTATTCAAAATCAAAGGACGTTATATCTTCTCTCGAACTTGAAAGGCTTATGAACGCCGCGGGTCCCACAGGCGGAACATTGTTGAGACCGTCCGACGGAACTCATCCTCATACTGTTGTTTTTGTTCAGTGCGTCGGTTCAAGATGCGAGGCGAACGCCGAAAAGGGCAAGGAATACTGCTCAAAAATATGCTGTATGTACACGGCTAAGCACGCGATGCTTATCAGAGATAAATATCCCGACACCGACGTATATGTTTTCTATATTGACGTGCGTACTCCCGGCAAAAATTTCGACGAGTTCTACAGAAGGGCAGTCGAGCAGTACGGCGTTCACTACATAAAGGGAATGGTCGGAAAGGTCACTCCGGAGGACGGAAAACTGAAAGTTCAGGCTTCAGACCTTCTTGACAACAGACAGCTCAAAATAGATGCGGATATGGTAGTTCTCGCCGCCGCGATAGAACCCGACAAATCGGCAAGACCTCTTGCGACTATGCTCACTGCTTCAATGGACACAAACGACTTCTTTACCGAGGCTCATCCGAAGCTCAGACCCGTTGAATCGCCGACTGCCGGAGTTTTCCTCTCGGGCGTATGCCAGGGACCCAAAGATATTCCGGAAACAGTCGCACAGGCAGGCGCGGCAGCGTCTAAGGCCATAGGGCTTTTATGCAAGGACAAGCTCAAAAACAACGCATGCGTTGCGGAGTCAAACGAAATGATGTGCAACGGCTGTTCTCAGTGCGAGAAAGTGTGCGCTTACGGAGCGATAACTTATGTTGACAAAGAATTCAGAATGCCCGACAGGACTACTCAGGTAAGGCGTGTGGCGAGCGTAAACCCCGCCGTATGCCAGGGATGCGGTGCTTGTGCATCGGCATGCCCGTCGGGAGCTATGGATCTAAAAGGTTTCAAAAATGATCAGATTTTGGCGGAGGTGGACGCATTATGCAGGTAAACAACGATACCGAAAAAGATTACAAGCCTTTGATAGTCGCCTTCTGCTGCAACTGGTGTTCTTACGCGGGAGCGGATCTCGCCGGAAACAACCGGCTCAGCTATCCGGCCGACGTCAAGATAATAAGAGTTCCATGCTCGGGCAGACTTAATCCGCTTTTCGTTTTGAGAGCGTTTCAGAGGGGAGCCGACGGTGTAATTATATGCGGCTGTCACCCGGGCGACTGCCACTATACTACGGGAAATTATTACACGAGAAGAAGAATGGCTCTGCTTTTCTCTATGCTTGATTATCTCGGCATTGAGAGGGAAAGGACAAAAGTGGCGTGGATTTCCGCCGCCGAGGGACAGAGATTCGCCGAGACTATGAACGAGTTCACATCTCAGGTCGCTTCTCTCGGAAAAAATAAGAGACTGGAGGATCTTCGATGCAAAAATTAACGCGCGGCGAATTAGTCAGAAAAGCCGAAGAGCTTCTTGACAATGGAGAGGTAAAGCACGTCCTCGGCTGGAGAGCAGGCGAGTTTGACTACGACCTCACGCCTTCGGTTTTCGACACAAAAGACGATATCGAGGCAAATTTCCGTTTTGACGATTTCTGCGGACCTAATTTTTCAAAATATCTTGTCAAAAAGACGAGAGAGCTTGAAGGGAAAATACTTGTCTTCTTAAAACCCTGCGACACATATTCTTTCAACGAGCTTTTGACGGAACACAGATTTGACCGTGAAAAAGTTTACGTCGTCGGAATAGAGTGCAGCGGAATGGCCGATATTTTTAAGATAAAGGAAATTGCCGGCGAGGGGATTTCAAAAATCGAGCCGGACGGAGAATATTTATCTGTTGCCTCATTGTACGACGACGAGCCTGTTAAGATTAAAGCGTCCGATGTTTTAGAGGAAAGATGTATAAACTGCAAGTCTAAAAAACATGTGGTTTACGACGAGCTTCTCGGCGAGGAAGGCGAAGAACAGGACTCCGGCAGGTTCGAGGAGGTGGAAAAGCTTGAAAAAATGACTTCCGAGGAGAGATTCGGGTTCTGGAAAAAGGAGCTTTCAAGGTGTATAAGATGCAACGCCTGCAGAGACGTTTGTCCTGCATGCACATGTGAAAAATGCGTATTTGACAACCCGGACTCCGGCACTCAGAACAAATCTCCTGCCACGACTTTCGAAGAGCAGAATTTCCACATAATCCGAGCTTACCACGTCGCCGGCAGATGTACAGACTGCGGAGAATGTTCAAGGGTTTGTCCGCAGAGAATACCGCTTCACCTTCTTAACAGAAAATTCATTAAGGATATAGATTCGTTCTACGGAGATTACCAAGCCGGACAAGAGGCGGGACAGAGAAATCCGCTTATTGATTATACTCAGAACGACATAGACCCGAGCGAGATTTTCGGAGGCGCAAAATGATATACTCATGTGAAATAAGTCATCTTGACGACCTTTTTAAAGAGATTTCGTCATTTGAAAAACTTTACCTTCCCGTCGATGAAAATGAAAGTCTGTCGTCGAGGTATGAGGTGTATTCCGAAGGAAAAAAGATGTCCGACAGGCTCAACACCGTCAGAAGTCCCAAGGATTTTTTCTTCCCTCAGACGGAAAACCTAATGGCATTCAAAACCGAAGGCAAAAAAATCGATATTATTGACGTTAGACAGGAAAACGAGGATTTCGCTGTTTTCGGCGTCAGAGCGTGCGACGCGAGAGCGTTCAAGGTGCTTGACAACGTATTTTTAAAGGACGTTCCCGATTCGTACTACGCCGATAGGAGAGCACACGGAACTATTATTTCCCTCGCCTGTTCAAGACCTGTTGAAACATGTTTCTGCCATACGTTTGACATCGACCCGACGGAACCGGACGGCGATGTAAAATCGTGGAAAACCGAAGAAAAACTTTACCTTGAACCGGTGACGGAAAAAGGAAATAAATTTATAGAAAAACTTCTTTCCGTATCGGATATTTTAAAAGAAGAGGGTACGGAAACCCCCGCCGACGTCGCAAAGCAGAAAGAGCAGACGAAGAAAATAATTAAGAAACTTCCTCTTTACTCTCTTTCAAAGGAAAAATTCGGCGCCGGAAAGACGGAAGAATATTTCAACAGCCCCGAATGGGATAAACTTTCGGAATCATGCTTAGGCTGCGGCACATGCACTTTTGTATGCCCTACATGCCAGTGCTACGATATAAAAGACTTTAAGACAAATAACGGCGTTATCAGGTACAGATGCTGGGATTCCTGCATGTACTCCGATTTCACCATGATGGCGGCCGGACAGCCGAGACATCATCAAAAGGAGAGATTCAGACAGAGATTTATGCACAAGCTTGTGTATTATCCTACTGATTACGACGGACTTTTCTCCTGCGTGGGATGCGGCAGATGTCTTCAGAAATGTCCTATACATATGAATATTGCCAAGGTTATGAAAACTTTGACGCCTGTATCTGACGGAGGTGACAAATGATGGCGGAAAGACCTGAAAATCTCATACCGACAATCGGGGTAATCAAAGATATACGGGTAGATACTCCCGACATCAAAACTTTTACGGTAGTCACAAGGGATGGAAAAAAACCGTTTGACCACAAGCCCGGACAGTGCGCTATGCTGTCAATACCGGGAGTCGGCGAGGCGATGTTTTCGATAACGTCGTCGCCGACAGTCACCGACCGCATGGAATTTTCCGTAAAAAAATGCGGAAGACTTACGGATATTCTTCATCAGACTGAGATAGGGCAGGAGATAACAATCAGAGGTCCATACGGCAGGCCTTTCCCGGTAGATACCGATTTCAAAGGCAAAGACCTGCTTTTCATCTCAGGCGGTGTAGGACTTGCTCCTATTCATTCGGTAATAGACTACTGCCTTAACAACAGGGAAAATTACGGAAAGATAGCCATAGTATACGGCTCGAGGTCAAAAAACGACCTGCTTGATATAGACGAGATAAACAACGTCTGGGCAAAAGCCGAAAATACAGACGTTTATCTGACAATCGACAGAGCGCAGGAAGGATGGAACGGTCATGTCGGATTTGTTCCTAATTATGTGACCGAGCTCGGATTTGACACTTCAATGACCGCCGTTCTCTGCGGTCCTCCGATAATGATTAAATTCACGCTCCAAGGCCTTTATTCTCAGGGATTCAAGCCCGAACAGATATATACCACTCTTGAAATGAGAATGAAATGCGGAATAGGCAAGTGCGGCAGATGCAACGTAGGCAGCAAGTATGTATGCAAAGACGGCCCCGTATTCAGATTTGACGAGCTGTCTCAACTGCCGGATGAATATTGATATTCAAAATAATTAAGGAGAAAATGATGGAAAATAATATGGTTGACATATATCTTTTCGGCAAAAAATATTCCGTTCCCGACAACCTCACAATCATGAGAGCTATGGAATATGCGGGATATCAGCTTGTCAGAGGAGTAGGATGCAGAAACGGATTCTGCGGAGCGTGCGCCACAATATACCGTATTAAAGGCGACAGAGATTTAAAGACATGCCTCGCGTGTCAGACAAAGGTTGAAAACGACATGTATGTGGCGACTCTTCCTTTCTTCCCGCTTGTAAAACAGGTTTACGATATGGATAAGCTTTCGGTGAACGAAACTGTAATGATGCAGCTTTATCCCGAAATATATTCGTGCATTGGCTGCAACGCCTGCACAAAAAGCTGTACGCAGGGGCTTTCCGTCATGCAGTATATAGCTTACGCTCAGAGAGGCGATTTCAAAAAATGCGCCGAGCTTTCTTTTGACTGCGTAATGTGCGGAGTATGTTCTGCAAGATGCCCGGCGGGAATTTCCCACCCTCAGGTCGCTATGCTCGCAAGAAGACTTAACGGAAAATACATAGCTCCCGAATGCAAACACCTTGAAAAGAGAGTAGAGGAGATAAAAGAGGGCAAGTACGACGACGAAATGAAAAAGCTTGAAAATATGTCGTTGGACGATATGAAAAACCTTTACAACAACCGTGTCATTGAGAAATAAGGAGGCAAAAATGTATTCGGAAAGATTTCAGGAATCCCTTAAAAAAGTAGAAGAGAAAAGAGATTACAATACCGAGCTTGAACCTGTCAGAATGACGGCGGAAGAAAAAGACGAGGTTTTGGCGTCATATCATCCTGACTACAGAAAAGATAAATTCGAGGTTTTGAAGATAGGTCCGAATAAAGGCGAAAAAGTTCCCACGGAGCTTGCCGCTATGCTTCAGGCTCATTCGAGAATCGCCGGGAAAACGAAGGAAATCGATCTTGAAAATCCTGATTACGATGTTGACGTTCTTATAATCGGCGGAGGCGGAGCAGGTTCGTCGGCGGCTATAGAAGCGGATAACGCCGGCGCGAAGGCGATGATAGTCACAAAGCTCAGAATAGGCGACGCAAATACTATGATGGCCGAAGGCGGAATACAGGCAGCCGACAAGGAAAACGATTCGCCCGCGATTCATTTTGTCGACGCGTATGGCGGAGGACATTTCGCGGCCAAAAAAGAGCTTCTTGAAAAACTTGTGACAGAGGCTCCCGAAGCTATTCAGTGGCTTTCCGATCTCGGCGTAGAGTTCGATAAGGACAAAGACGGCAATATGATAACGACTCACGGCGGCGGAACATCGAGAAAGAGAATGCACGCCGCAAAAGATTATTCCGGCGCAGAGATAATGAGAACTCTCAGAGACGAGGTTCTTAACAGACAGATACCCGTAGTCGATTTTACATCGGCGATAGATCTTATCCTCGATGAAAACGGCAATGCGGCCGGAGCTGTTTTGATGAATATGGAGACTAAAGAGCTTCTCGTAGCGAAAGCAAAAACAGTAATTATCGCCACCGGAGGAGCCGGCAGAATGCATTATCAGGGTTTCCCGACTTCAAACCACTACGGCGCGACTGCCGACGGACTTGTCCTCGGATACAGAGCAGGCGCTAAGCTTCTCTATGCCGACACTTTGCAGTATCATCCCACCGGAGCGGCTTTCCCCGAACAGATATTCGGCGCTCTCGTAACAGAAAAGGTCAGGTCTTTGGGCGCGAAAGTCGTAAACGTTGACGGCGATGTCTTCGTCCATCCCCTTGAGACGAGAGACGTAGAAGCGGCGGCGATAATCAGGGAATGCAACGGAAGAAACAAAGGCGTTGACACAGGCTCAGGCAAGGCTGTGTGGCTCGACACGCCTATGATTGAAAAAATCGGCGGCGCAGGAACAATTGAAAAGAGAATACCGGCTATGTACAGAATGTTCGCAAAATTCGGAATAGATATGAGAGCAGAGCCTATACTCGTATATCCTACTCTTCACTATCAGAACGGCGGACTTGACATCAACACAAACGGCGAAACAACAAATATCAAAAATCTTTTCGCCGCCGGCGAGGTAGTCGGCGGAATACACGGCAGAAACAGACTTATGGGCAACTCCCTGCTTGACGTAATAGTATTCGGAAGAAACGCGGGCGTAAACGCGGCGGCCGCCTCAAAGACAGCTAAAGTCGGAAAACTTACTTTAAAGCATATAGACAATTACGAGGAGACTATAGCGGAAGCCGGAATAGACACCTCTCTTGTCTCGCCCAAGCTTCTGCCGGACTACACGAGAAAAGTTTGATTATTTTTCATTGATTTAAATGCGGCGTGAAATTAAATCGCCGTGATTATAAATAATCTTAAAAAAAATCAACGCAAAGATGATCGGGCGCTTAAAAACAACAGAAGCATAAGAAAATCTCCGCTTTTTGCGGAGATTTTTATGTTCGGCGAATTTTTTACAAATCTTTTTTTGGGTCGTAAAATTCCTTTATTCTTCTTTCATAGTTCTCAAAAGCAAGCTTTTCAAACGGAATTACGACTTCTTTTCCGTTTGCTTCCGATAAAATTTTCTTTGTAAACGAAGGATTTTGAATAATGAACGGTCCGAGCGAATAAGTAGCGAAGAAATTATTCCTTTTTACGCCTTCAAAATCCGCGCCTTTGTTAAGACCTATTCCTCTGTCTGTTTTGATGAAATACGGGAAATCGGATGTATCGGCAAATCCCTCCGTGAACTGGGATTTAAATCCGATTATCGTGATGGAATCATATTTTCCGACAAAAAGACCGTGGTATCTTTTCATAAGTTTCTCTACGGAATGAAACGGGAAAAGACCGAGAGCCTTTTTCTCGTAGTTGTCTCCCGTAATTTTCGTGCCGAGACAGTCAAGGGAAGTAGATGTGAAAAGTCCGTGGACGCCTGAAGATATAAGTTCATTCAGTTTGTCTTTGTACGGCATTAAAGCGTCGATAGATCTGTCTCTGTTTTTCTCGCTCATTCCGCCCATGTAAATAAAATCCGGTTTTTCCGAGACGAAACGAGGTTCTTCGCCTATATTGTCGAATATAATCTCCGCCTCCGGAATCGTTTTTTTCAAAAATTCCGGTACGGCTTCTTCGCCGTAAAGATAAAAATCCGGATAAAGAAATTCTATTTTCATATTTTCAACCTTAAAATGTGTATCGCAAATTTGTTTTTCCGCATTCTTTATTCAGGCAGGTTTCAGCCTGCCTGCTTTCATGCTTTTAATTTTTCTCTTATTATCGGCGCCGCTTTATTGTAGCAGATGTCGATATTGTCGATATCGTGCATTATGACGAAAGTATCGACGCCTTTTGCCGAAACATTTTCGGCAGCTTCCTGAGATGAATACCTGTATAATATTTTGTCTTCGGGAAAACCTGCCGTCAAAAATCTGTACGCGAGATCTCCGGCTCTCGGACCGGCGATGTAGATTTTTTCGATGTCCGGGGTGTTTAGAGCTTCTACGTCCGATTCCCAGTGCCAGCATGTATTTTCTGATGAAGAGGATGCGTATCTTTCATCGTCTATCATAATGAATATCTGCTTTTTTCCCGGAAGAGTCGGAACCATGTGGCAGGAACGTGAAAACGCAACCGGGTTAAGTCCCTTTGTCATCTGGAAAATAAGTTTTGTATTTCCGACTTTCTCCTCTTTGAACCTTGAGCCTACAACTTTGATGTTTGAAACGTCTCTTTTTATGCTTTCGTAAGAATACCCGAGTTCTCTTAATACGGTAATAGCGGCGATCTCATTGTAGATATTGAAAATCGCGTCGTTTACTATCTTGTATTTTTCTTCTTTTCCCTTCGCGTTTACGGTGATAATACCGTTTTCTCTGTCGATTTTTTCAACCGTGTAGTCCGGGTCGGGATTTTTAAGACCGCATTCGGGGCAGTAAGCTTTTCCGATATGGTGGTATCTGCGGAAGGTAAATACTGTTTTTCCTCCGCAGTCAGGGCATATTTTAGCATCGTTTATAATATTTTTCTCGGGTTTTTCACCTTCCTGTGGCGCTATTGAGAAAAACGTTCTGCTTTTGTTTTTATTTCTGCCGAGGCGGGATGAAATGATGTCGTCGGAATTTAATATAAGCTTTGCCGATGAAGGTATATTGTCGTTGATTATATTGAAAATGAAATCGGTGTTGGCGTTTCTCTCCACAGAATCTCTGAAAAGGTCGGCGCAGATGATATAATCCGGCTCTATGTATTTGTAAACGTGAGGCGACGAGCGTTCGTCTACTTCGAGAATGTAATAATCGTATTTTGACTTGTTGTGAATATCTACGCCGTTTAAAAACGTGGTGATTATTCCGTCTATTGTGTTGGAACCGAAATTGTTGTCGGTGAAGCTTACTCCCTCCTGCCTGAGACAGTCCTCAATCATATTTGATGTTGTCGTCTTTCCGTCGGTTCCGGTAATACAGATAATGTGTTTGGGTTTGCCTATATATTTCATTATCTGCGGGCATAATCTTCTCGCTATCCTGCCCGGAAGATATGTGCCCCTTCTGTGAAAGACGTTCAGCGACGCCTTTGTGATTTTTCCGGCAAGAAAAGCCGTTTTAAAATTATTCAAGTTATTTTTCTCCTCCTGCTTGTTTTCGGCAAGATTTTTTTTATATAATGTCTTTTAATATAGGACCGTTTACAAGTTCACTCCCGATTAAGTCGATGTCGGGATATTCTTTTTTCATCTGTTCTGCGATTTTTTCTATACCGGTACCGCCCGATGTGCAGAACAATACTGTTTTCTTGCCTTTGAAATCGTTTGCCTCTATAAATGAGTTTATTATTTTTGGATATGTGTACCACCAAACGGGGAAACCTATGTAAATTACGTCGTAGCCGCTCAAATCCTTATGTTTTTCCTTCAATTCGGGACGGCAGTCTTTGTCCTTGTATTCGAGCGTCGTGCGGCTTTTTTTGTCCTGCCAGTTAAGATCCCCTGACGTGTACGGTTTTTCCGGCATTATTTCATAAAGATCTCCGCCTGTTATTTTTGCAAGTCTCTCGGCTTTTTTCTTTGTTGTTCCGGTTGCCGAAAAATAAGCTATCAATTTTTTCACTTTTATTGCCTCTTTTCTGCATATACAGATATAATATCAGCAAAGCATAAAGATAATATTTAATTTTGGAAAAAATCAAAAAATATTTGATGATTTAAATTTACGCAGATAAAAAATAAACTTTCGCAAATATTTAAGCCCGCAATATTTTGACGGACTTATATATTTGCTTTTTTAAGTCAAAAATAAAACGGAGAACAAAGAAAATAAAAAAAGTCTTTTCTCTGTTCCCGTCTGATATAAATATGGTGGAGATGGCGGTAATCGAAACCGCGTCCGAAAATTCGTCGTCAAGACTTTCTACGTGCTTATCTTCCGCTTTATCTTAATCCAGGCACGGCAGGAAGCTGCCTTGCAAAGAAGCAGGATGAATATTTGCGTGGCGCGACCTTCATCCGCAATCAACGCGCACGTTCATCGGTTAGTCCACGCGGATTCGCCGGTCACCGATAGCTCCGGCGATCCACGGCAGCGCCCTCAGGCAGCTGCTAATTCAGTATGAGTGTTGTCGTTTATTTCTAAACGTCTGCGCTTTTAAAGAGATTCGCATACTCTGCACGCTTATCGAGATTCAAAACCCCCGTCGAAATCCTTTCATCCCCTTAAAAAACAAAGCCGAAAAATTTCTGAATGTCGAAAATCCAATTTAAGATTTATCAGCTTTTATCATATCTGATTGAACGGGCGATGTCCCTTTCCGCATCTTTTTTAGCTTGAGTTTCACGTTTATCGTATAGTTTTTTACCTTTGCAGAGACCTATTTTCATTTTTGCTTTTCCTTTTACAAAATAAACCTCCAATGGAATAATAGCATAACCCTGAGTTTTTGTCAATGAAAAAAGTTTAAGAATTTCTTTTTTGTGAAGGAGCAGTTTTTTCTTTCTTAGCGGGTCTCTGTTGAAAATATTTCCGTGGTCGTACGGCGAAATGTGAACGCCGTTCGCGAATATTTCACCGTTTTTTACCTCGCACCACGAATCCTTTAAATTGATTTTGCCCTGTCTTATTGATTTTACCTCGGTTCCGAAAAGTTCTATGCCCGCCTCGTAGGTTTCAATTACAAAATAATCGTGATACGCTTTTTTGTTTGTCGATACGGCGGACGAGGTATCTTTGTTTTTATTAGCCATATTGTTATCGGTATTAAATTACATTTTCTCGGGAGCGTTTATTTTCATAAGTCCCAGAACGTTTTTCATGACGCTGCCGGTTTCTTTGCAGAGGAAAAGCCTCGCCGTCCTGAGATCGGCGTTCTCAACATCAACTCTGCAGGCATTGTAAAATTTATGGAAATATGACGCTAAATCTATAGCATATTTGGTAATCTTAGACGGGTCGTCTGTCATTGCCGCCGATTCCACCACATGAGTTAAAGACGCTATGTGCCTGATAAGCTCCTTTTCCTCGGGAGATGAAAGAAGCTCGGCCTGCTTTTTCGAACACGACTCGAATGTTATTCCTTTTTCAGCCATGTTCCTGAAAATAGAGCAAATTCTCGCATACGCGTACTGGCAGTAGTATACGGGATTTTCGCTTGATTCCTTTACGGCAAGGTCGAGGTCGAAGTCGCAGTGAGTGTCCGCCTCTCTGAGATTGAAGAAAAATCTCGCCGCGTCTACCGGCACCTCGTCCAATAAAGTCACAAGCGTAATCGCTTTTCCGGAACGCTTTGAAGCTTTTATCGTCTCGCCGTCTTTAACGAGTCTTACCATCTGCATCAGAACCACTTCAAGCTTATCGGGATCGGCTCCGCACGCCTTTAACGCGGCCTTTAGTCTCGGAACATAGCCGTGGTGATCCGCGCCGAAAACGTTAACGGCTCTGTCGAAATTTCTCGTGACGAGTTTGTTGTAGTGGTATGCGATGTCAGGAACTATGTAAGTGAAAAATCCGTTTGAACGTTTCAAAACGAAATCCTTATCTAATCCGAACTGCTCGCCCTTAAACCATATCGCGCCGTCTTTTTCGTAAGTATAGCCTCTTTCCGTAAGCAGATTTACAACTTTTTCGGTGTCTTTGTTTTCATGCAGGGAGGATTCTTTGAACCAGTTGTCAAATTTAATTCTGTACTTGAGAAGATCCGATTCCATGTTTTTAATGTTTATCGGCAGTGCGTAATCCACGAGAGCTTTTTTTCTCACTTCTTCCGGCTCGGATAAATATTTGTCGCCGTATATCGCGGCGAAATTTTTCGCATGGTCTATTATATCCTGACCGTGATAAGAGTCTTCCGGCATCTCTATTTTTTCGCCGTACAGCTCACGGTATCTGAGGTCAAGAGACATTCCGAATTTATTTATCTGATTTCCCGCGTCGTTTACATAAAATTCTCTCGTCGTGTCATATCCCGCCCATGTCAGCGTCTCGGCGAGACAGTCTCCTATCGCTCCGCCTCTCGCATTTCCGATGTGCATAGGTCCGGTGGGATTTGCCGATACAAATTCCACAATAGCCGTTTTGCCTTTTCCTATATCTGATTTTCCGTAGTCGGCGCCTTTTTTCTCGGCTTCGAAAAGTATATCGGCATAGTAGCTCTGATTTAAAGTGAAATTCATAAATCCCGGACCGGCGGTTTCCGCTTTTTCAAAATAAGTGCCGTCAAGATTTAACTCTTCTGTAAGCACGGCGGCTGTTTTTAAAGGGCTTTGGCGAAAAAGCCTCGCCGACGCCATGGCGATGTTTGAAGAAAGATCTCCGTTTGCCCTGTCCGCAGGAACCTCGATGTTGAAAGACGGCATTTCGGTTTCTGGAAGTTTCCCTTTTTTCTGAGCCGATATAACCGCATTTTCAAGCAGAGACCTTAGCTGTTCTTCTGATTTTTTTTCTGTTGTTTCCATAATTTTAAAATTCTCCGTTGCAAAGCCTTCGCGTTTTTAGCGGTGATCCGATTATTTCAGCTTTTTTGATATCATATAAAATTACCGCGATAAGGCTTTGAGTATATCATTTTATCTGTACTTTTTCTCTTTGTATTTTTCCTGCGCTAAGACCATAAGTCTGTCGAGAAGGTCGGGGAATTTAAGTCCCGATTCCTCCCAAAGCTTAGGGTACATGCTGATTGAAGTAAATCCGGGTATTGTGTTAAGCTCGTTTAAATATACTTCTCCGTTGTCTTTGGCGAAAAAATCGCATCTTGCCATTCCGGAGCATCCGAGCGCCTTGTACGCTCTGACAGCCGCGGATCTGATTTTGTCGGTAATTTCCTCCGGAAGATGCGCCGGTATGTCAAGACCGGAATCATCCTCGTATTTCGCTTTAAAATCATAAAACTCGTTTGACGGGCGTATTTCGCCAACGCATGAAACTTCCGGATCCGAGTTGCCGAGGACGGCGGTTTCTACTTCGTGACCTGTTATTGTCTCCTCGCATACTGCTTTTGAGTCCTCTTCAAAAGCTTTTCTGAGAGCAGGTTCCATATCCTCTCTTGTCTTTACCTTTGTTATACCGACAGAAGAGCCGGCGTTTGCAGGTTTTACGAAAATGGGAAAACCGAGATATTCCGAGCACCTGTCTATGAATTTCGCAGGCTCTTTTAAATAAGTGTCAATATCGCATGAAAGCCATTTCGCCTGTTTTACGCCTGATATGTCCATTATCGAGTTGGTGACAGATTTATCCATACACATCGCGCTTGACAGAAGATCGCATCCTACGCACGGAACGCCGCATATATCGAGGTATCCCTGAATAGCGCCGTCCTCTCCGTTCCTGCCGTGAAGGACGGGAAAGCAGACGTCTATTTTTTTGGTTTTAGTCTTTCCGCTGCCGTATATTACGAGAGTTCCGCCGGTTCCAGGCAGTAGAGCGGCTCTTTCCAAATCGGGATTAATCCATTTGTCGCCGGGCATTTTTTCCGTTTCCCCGTCATAGAGAAACCATTCTCCCTCTTTTGTTATTCCTACGGGCGTTACGTCGTATTTGTCTTTCGGTATATTGTCTATTACTGATTTCGCCGAAATAAGGGATATGTCATGCTCGGAGGAAACGCCTCCGAAAATTATAAGCGCGTTCTTTTTCATTTTATCTTTTCCTTAAATTAAATCAAAATGTCGATTAATATATTATAACTAAAATATAATTAATGTCAATATTCTTGAATTGACCAAATTAATATGTTAATATTATAACAAATTCGGTTTGTAAAAGAAATTAGATTAAAATATTTTAAAAAAGGATAAAAAAATGAATTCAACAGTAAGAAAGGCGCTCGCGGGAAGCGCCGCGGCGTGCGCAGGCCTTTATTCGGGAATGAGCATGTTTTTGACTCATGAAATTTTTGACAGAAACGCGGTTTTGGCGGATACTTTGTGCAACCGCATGCCTTCTGACCCGCTGCCGAATCAGGCGGAGCTTGACGAAATTCAGCACTGGACCGACAGCAGAAATTATGAAGAAACCGTTATGAAAAATTCGAGAGGGCAGTACCTTAAAGGTTTTCTTCTCAGACCGGAAAAGAAATCGGACGTATATGTGCTCTGCTCGCACGGATACAGATCCACGGGAAAAATCGGTTTCAGATACATCGCGAAATACTGGCATGAAAAAGGCTTCAACGTATTTATCGTAGACCAGCAGGCTGAAGGGGAGTCGGAGGGTGATATTCTTTCATTCGGCTACTACGAGTCTCAGGATATGCTTGAATGGGTAAGATTTTTGGTAAACGAATACGGCGGCGATATTAAAATAATAATGCACGGCGTATCGCTCGGCTGCGCCACAGTAAATCTCACGGTGGGAAGCGACTATCTTCCGTCAAACGTAAAGTTTGTAATTTCCGACTGCGGCTACACATCGTGCGAAGATGAATTCGAGTATCTTCTTAAATCTTATAAAATGCCAAAGACAATGGCAAATTCCATCGCACGCGTCGCAAAGGCAAAATACGGCTTTGATTTCAGATACATAAGACCTGTTAACGCTTTGAGAAAAGCCAAAATGCCCATTCTTTTCATTCACGGCGGGGACGACTCTTTTGTGCCGACGTTTATGGTAAACGACAACTACAACGCGTGCACGTCGGAAAAGAAATTATTGATAATAGAGGGCGCCGGACACGCCGCTTCATACCATACAGACCCTGAAAAGTACGAGGCCGCCTGCAGCGAATACTGCGAAAAATATCTTTGATAAAATGGAAGAAAAAATAAAAGAATACGTCGTAAATTTTATTGCTCCGAGGCTTGAGGGCGACGGCGGATGGGTTGAATTCAAAGGCTTTGACGGCAGAATTCTTTCGCTTCGCTTCAGAGGCGAATGTTCAAAATGCCTTATACTTTCAAGATGCGCCGATTGGATTCGGGAAATGATAAAAAAAGAATTCGACCTTGACGTAAAAGTTGATTGCGAAAGAAAAAGACCTTATTTTCAGGACGTATGAAGGTTTTGTCTGCGCGGTTTTTAGTTTGCGGAAAACAGGCTCACCGAAAATAACGGATTAATTTAGAAAGAGGCAGAAAAGTGGCGCATATAAAGGTTCAGAGAAGATCGATGAGACCCGAGGAATGGACGGACTTGAGATTTAATTGGCTTAAAAGGCATATATATTCCTATCAAAGCGAAATAGACTGTCTTGAGATAAGGGACGCAAGGCAGACCGGAGAAAACAGCTACGAGTTTTACTCGGACAGCTACAGACCTCTTCACAGGGGTGATATGTATTTTACTCCTGACGGAACGGCTTTTATCAGGGGCAGAGTATCAGTTCCGCATGAAATAAGAGATAAAAAAGTATGTCTTAAACTCAAGACTGCCGCCGAAATAACAGTAAAAATAAACGGAAAATATGTCGGAGGCGTAGATCCGAACAGAGAGAAAATAAATATTTACCCGTATGTGAGCCTTGACGAGCCGCTTGAAATAGAGATGGTCGGCTACAACCGTTCAAAGCCCGACGACGAGAGAAATCCCGAGTCTCTTTCCGTTAGAGGATGCCGTCAGATTTTCGAGGGATGTTATTTCGTGGTGGTCGACGAACAAATTCAGTCGCTTGTTTACGATTTTGAAACGCTTATAAATATCCGCGATTCGGAAGATTTTGACGAAGATTACAGGCATTTTCTCACTAAGGAGCTGAACAGCGCCATGAATCTTGTTTCTTTCGACGACGACGGCTCTGTCTCGGGAGCGGAAGAAGCAGGCAAATATATCGAAAAAAATATATACGAAAACAAGACTTACAAAGGCAGCGGTAAAGTCGCGCTCGTAGGTCATTCCCACCTCGACATAGCTTACTACTGGAGAAGAATCCACGCCGTTCAGAAAAATATGAGGACGGTATTGATTCAGCTGAGACTTATGGACGAGTACCCTGAATTGAAATACACGCACACTCAGCCTTACCTTTACGAAACACTTGAAAAATATTACCCGGAGATATTTGAAGAACTTAAAGAAAAAATAAAAAGCGGAAATTTCGAGCCTGTCGGAGCGATGTACGTAGAGCCCGACTGCAATATACCGAGCGCCGAATCTCTTATCAGGCAGTGCTATTACGGTCAGAAAACATATAAAAGAATGTTCGGCTTCCGCGTAAATTCAGCGTGGCTGCCCGACGTGTTCGGCAATTCGTGGATTCTGCCGCAGATACTTAAAAAATCGGGCGTGGATTATTTTGTATCCAACAAGATGTCAACATGGAACGACACCAACAGATTTCCCCACAACAGTTTTATCTGGAGGGGAATAGACGGAAGCGAAGTTATCGCATCGGTTCCTCCCACTCATTTCATCACCTGGAACGAACCTTCTCAGATAGCGGATAACTGGAACGCTTTCGAGGACAAGGACACAGGCGAGGAGACGCTGAATATGTTCGGCTACGGAGACGGCGGCTCCGGATGCACCGAGGAAATGCTTGAACTTTACAAAAGGGAAAAAAGACTTTCCGTAATGCCTGAAATTAATATCGAGGGCGGAAAGGAATATCTTGAAAAAAATCTCGAAGCGACAAAAGATAAGCTTGAAACATGGGACGGCGAGCTGTACCTTGAAATGCACAGAGGCACTTTTACCACAAAATCTCTTCTTAAAAAATTAAACAGAAAGCTTGAATACAAATTCAGAAACGCCGAGCTTCTTTCTGTCCTTTCCGGGCAGGATAATCAGTCCGAGATAGATTCTTTATACAAGCTTTTCCTCATAAATCAGTTCCACGATATTCTTCCCGGTTCACATATACGTCCCGTATTTGAGGACGCCGTGAAAGATTTGGAAAAAATCGATTCAAGTCTTGACAAAATTATTTCGTCGACAGGAGACGAAAATTATTTCAATACCCTAAATTTTTCAAGGGATGAAGTCGAGTTCGTAGAAGACGAAAACGGGAATACCGAAAGACTCGGCAAAAACGGATTTTTCACATCGACCGGGCTTGCCTCTCTTACGGGCGGAAAGATAGAGAACAGAAACACAGACGATTACTACTGGTTCTCGACATCCGGCGGCAAAGTGAAAACTCCTTATTATGAAATTATATTTTCTCCCGACGGCTCTATAACATCACTGACTGAAATTTCAGACGGCAGGCAGTGGGCTGACGGAGAATTTAACAAGATAAAATTATTTGACGACAGACCCGGAAATTACGACGCATGGGATATTCTTCCGAATTACAGGGACAAGGAATTTTCATACGACGTAAAAGAAAAACTGTCATTAAAATTCGCCGATTCCGAGTCGGCCGAGTTCTCGTGCGTTCTTAAACTCAAAAATTCCGAATGGAAAAGGACTGTAAGAATTTTCAGACGGTCAAGAGGCATCGAGGTCGAGGAAAACGTAGACTGGCATGAAAAGCATGTTCTCGCAAAATCGGAGTTTAACGTAAATATTCTCGCGAGAAAGGCGAGAGCGGATCTCACCGCGGGATTTACAGAAAGAGACACATCTTCCAACACGTCCTGGCAGAAGGCGAGATTTGAGACATGCTTCCACAACTGGGCGGATATTTCCGAAACAGGCGCCGGACTTGCGATAATAACCGAATCCAAATACGGCATTGGCTTTGATAAAAACAGAATGAGTCTAAGTCTTCTGAGGTCGACCGAACGCCCCGATGTAATTTCTGATATGGGAAAACATGATTTCTGCTATCTGATATATCCTCACGACAAGGGATTTGACGAGTCGGAAATAAATAAAAAAGCGCTTATTTACAACGTCCCTTTGGTAAAGACTGACGCAGTAAACAATATTCTTCCTTCATTTTCGCCGCTTTACATTCAATGCGTGAAAAGATCGGACGACGGCTCCGTTGTAGTCAGACTTTCCGAACAGGACGGCAGAAGAGGAAAAGTGAAACTTGACAGGCATGTTAGAATATTAAATATGCTTGAAGATGACATGAAAGCGGAGACGGACGAGATAGATTATTCTCCGTCTGAGATAATCACCTTATCTTTGCCCAATCCGGAAAAACGGGCGTAAATTACCACAACAGAAAAAAGGAAAAACACAAGATAATTTTATGAAAAAATTTTTTTGCGTTGTATTGTCAATAGTTCTTTGCGCCGTCATTTTTTCGTCATGCGGTGCTGGCGGTCGTATTAAAAAAAACGATGACGGCGGAAAAATATCTGTTGTATGTCTTATTTTTCCTCAGTATGACTGGGTGAAAAACGTCATAGGAGATAAAACGGATAAATTTGATATCACTCTGCTTATTTCAAACGGAGCCGATATGCATTCTTATCAGCCATCATACGAAGATATATTAAAAGCTCGTAACGCCGATATTTTCATGTTTGTCGGCGGAGAGTCTGACGAGTGGGCTTCAGAGGCTGCCGAGGAAAACAATAACGAAAACAGGATTGACATAAATCTCATGGAGATAACGGCGGACTCCGCCATTGAGGAGCAGACGGGAGTAAACTCAAAAAAAGGAGACGAAGAGGAGAAAGAATATGACGAACATGTTTTTCTTTCTCTGAAAAATGCGGAAAAATTCGTCGACGCTATATCGCAGGCCGTATGCGAAAAGGACGGAGAAAACGCCGCGGAATACAGAAAAAACGCCGAAAATTACATATCAGAACTCAGAAATCTTGACGAAAGATATAAAGAAACAGTCCGCAATTCCAAATTAGACACAATTATTTTTCCGGACAGATTTCCGTTCATCTATCTTTTTACAGATTACAATATTAAATATTACGCGGCTTTCGCCGGGTGCAGCGCGGAATCCGAGGCGAGCTTCAATACCATGATATATCTTATCGAAAAGGTAGATGAAATCGGCACGGAGTACGTTATGACTATTGACGGCTCGGATAAAAAACTCGCCGAGACGGTAGTGCGAAACGCAAAGAAAAAAAACATCCGCATACTTACTTTGGATTCAATGCAGTCTGTCAGCTTGGACGATATTAATTCCGGCGAGACGTACCTTTCCGTAATGAAAAAAAATCTTGAGATGATAAAAAAAGCTTTGAATTAAAAACAATGATACTTGAATGTAAAAATTTAAAACTCGGATACGAGAGCAAAACAGTAATATCCGATTTGTCTTTTTCTTTGGAAAAGGGCGACTACCTCAGCATTATAGGCGAAAACGGATCCGGAAAATCGACTTTGATGAAGACTGTTCTGGGACTTATGAAACCTATGTCGGGAGAGATAATTTTTTCGGACGGTCTTAAAAAAAACGAGATAGGTTATCTCCCTCAGCAGACTGTTGTTCAAAAAGATTTTCCCGCCTCCGTAGAAGAGGTTGTGATGTCCGGATGCCTGAATAAAAAAGGATTTCACCCGTTTTATTCAAAGTCCGACAGGGAAAAATGCGCCTACGCCATGAAATCGGTGGGGATTTCCGATTTGAGAAAAAAATCTTACAGACAGCTTTCCGGAGGACAGCAGCAGCGTACGCTTCTCGCGAGGGCTTTATGCGCGACCGGCAAAATGCTTCTTTTGGACGAGCCTGTGACCGGTCTTGACACGGAGTCCGAAAACGTGATGTATTATTTGATAAACGCTTTGAATAAGCAGGGAATAACAGTAATTATGATAACGCACGATTTGTCTGCCGCTTTAAAATATTCAAATAAGATACTTTCCGTCGGAGAGGAAAATTTTTTCGGCACGAAAGAAGAATATCTTGAAAAATTCGGAGGAGAAATATGAGCGCTCTTCAATATTATTTCACTTTTCCTTTTGTGAGGTACGCTTTTATCACCGGCGCTTTGATTTCGCTTTGCTCAGCTCTTTTAGGCGTAACTTTAGTACTGAAAAGATTTTCATATATCGGCGACGGACTTTCCCATGTGGCGTTCGGCGCGCTTGCGATCGCATCGGTAATGAATCTTTCGGATAATATGCTTATTATCCTGCCTGTAACTGTTGCCGCGGCAGTTCTTCTTTTGAAAACGGGTTCAAATTCAAAAATAAACGGCGACGCGATGATTGCGATGATTTCGGTAGCTTCTCTTGCCATAGGATATCTTTTGATGAATGTCTTTTCCATGTCGTCAAATATCACCGGAGACGTATGCTCAACGCTTTTCGGCTCCGCATCTATTCTTACTCTTTCAAAAGCGGACGTTATAATTTCGGCTGTTTTGTCCGCTGTCGTGATACTTGTTTTCGTCCTTTTCTACAATAAGATATTCACCGTGACGTTTGATGAAAATTTCGCGAGGGCTACAGGCATCAAGGCCGGTTCTTATAATCTTCTGATCGCAGTTCTAATCGCAGTAATAATAGTTTTAGGCATGAATCTCGTCGGCTCTCTTCTGATCTCCGCGCTCGTTATTTTTCCGGCTCTTTCGGCGATGTCCGTATTTAATAATTTCAAGAAAGTAACCGTATTTTCAGCTGTATTGTCGCTTGTCTGCTCTTCGGTCGGAATGATAATTTCAATTTTGTCATCAGTCCCTGTCGGCTCTATGATAGTAGTAGCGGATTTGGTCGGATTTATTATATGTTTAGCTGCAGGTTCTATTAAAAACAAGCTGAGCGGAGAATAATATTTAAAAAAATATATTTAAACGGAGTAAATGATGACGGGAAAAAAAGACAAAATAACAGGATCTCTCGCGCTCGTCATAGCGTCATTCATATGGGGAGGAAGTTACATTTCTCAGTCTGTCGCCGGATCAATGGGTTCTTACGCGTTTTCCGGAGTAAGATCGACTGTCACATTTTTTATTCTTTTAGCCGCGGTTTTGGTTCATGACAAAATCGACGGAAAAAAATACGGCAGAGGCTGTTTTGAACAGTTCGCCTATACGTTTAAAGAAAATAAAAATCAGCTGAAATCCGGACTTATATGCGGCTTGTTTTTAACAGGCGGAGTTATTTTTCAACAGATAGGAATCGATTTGGAAGGGGTAAGCACGTCTTCCGGCAGGGCAGGATTTTTGACATGCCTCTATATAGTAATGGTTCCGCTGTTCAGCGTGTTTTTGAAGAAAAAGATAAGATTTAAAACATGGGCGGCGATATTAATAAGCGTTGCGGGACTTTATGTGCTTTCGGTAAAACCGGGAGCGGGTTTTAAAATTTCGACAGCCGATTTGGCTCTGATAATCGGCGCTGTCTTTTATGCGACGCAGATGATTATCATCGACAGGTACGCGAGCGAAACAGACGCTTTTACGTTTGTCATGCTTGAGTTTACGGTTACCGCGGCGATATCAGATATATTGATGTTTGCAATAGATAATCCGACTTTTTCCGACCTGAAAGAAAACGTGATACCTATTGTCTATTCCGGTTTTTTTGCCGGATTTGTCGCCTACACTCTTCAGTTTATCGGGGAGAAAAAGACGAGCGCCGTCTTAGCTTCCGTCGTCACATGCCTTGAAACAGTCTTCGCCGCGCTGCTTGATTTTATTATAAGGGGCAATAAAATGACCGCGCGAGAGACATTCGGCTGTCTTTTTGTATTTGCCGCAATAATAATAGTCGAACTGCCCGAAAGAAAAAAGACGAAAAAACCAGAAGAGAAATATAAAAAAAAAATTACAGAAAATCGACCGGGAATCGAAAACGGTTGAAATCGCACGAAAAAAAGGAACCTTTCGGGGCACCCTCCGTAAGGAAGGTGCTTTGAGGCAGG
>OMUY01000067.1 GCA_900314355.1 uncultured Eubacteriales bacterium
TTTTTTCTGCCTTCCCATTCTTCTTTAATGTGTTCAAACATTGTTTCGGCCTCTCCCCAAGTTCTGCAGCCCCAAACCATTTCGTCTTTTATTCCAAGAAAATCAAAGTCCCTATCTTTCCATTGAGGATCATTGTGAAGTTGCTTTACTTGTCTGTCTATTGAACTTAGCCTATCATAAGCTTGCTTAACTTCTGCATCATTCATTTTTGGTATCAGCATATTTGTCGCAAAAATCCATGAATACGGGCGAATGCGGCGTGAAAGGAAAAAGGGCATCATGATAGGACTGAGCAAAGCCCTGGCAATCCAGTTATCTATATCGCTTCTGTCTGTTTTTGTCGTAAGAGCGATAATAGCACATATTACAGCATAGATTCCTATTGCGATTTCTCCGATCAGTGCTGCAATAATAATCAACACCACATGAACGATATACAAAGCAACAAGCGACAGTACATCCGTAAGCAAGGAAGCTTTTGCAAATTTTTGTTCCATATTATACTCCAATCTTAATTAGAAGGTTTTGGAACCCATATCACTTGAATACAAGAATAGCGACCCGTGATTATTTTTCAAGTCAAATATGTTTGTTCCACTTTGTGTTTTTCCGCTACGCCTTGTCGATCATTGCCGCAGCCGTAAAAGACTGCGGCAACTTTTTCCGACATCAGTCTTTGTAGGAAAGGCACCCCTGACGCTCTCTGGGATAATAGTATGTACTATACCAGTTGCAGTACTGTCTTCCGTTACTGTCTTTCTTATACGGATCCCAATATCTGCAACCGTCCGCACAGTTATGTCCGCAGAACTTACCGTCGGGCAGCTGACACACCTTTTTTTCGGTCTGCTTGTCCATGTTTTCACCTCCTTTACGAATTATTACATAAGCAATGATAAAGCCATTTTCACATCAAATGTGAGAATGTTTTATCGTTATGTTCCGTTGTTGTCTTGTAACAAATATAACTAATATCTGTCAGGACTCCTGTCACCTGAATTAAAGCAAAGTCTGCCACGCATCTGTTTTGCATCAACATATTGGCTCCATAATGTACTATATTTGCAGTATTGTCTTCCGTTGCTGTCTTATACGACAATTTCTGCAATATCTTTGCGGATTACAATTTGTCCCCCTGCCATATTGGCACAATAAACTATCATTTCGTGAACTCCGACAATCAATGGAAAAAACGATATCCCAAGCTGAGGATTAAGTTGATATATTTTTTCTATGTACTCATAATCCCCTGAAGAAAGCTCTTTTTGCTCTGATGGATGAGAATGAACCATACCGCAAAATTCAACACCCTCATCAGCCCATTTCGCAATACACTCATTCAAAAATGCAATATTTGGAACATAGACTGCCCTATTCGTTTCCAACCCTGAATAATCGTGAATGTATTCGCAAATCACGCCGTTTTTCATGCCAAGTATACCGCCTTGCTCAGGCGGTACGGAAGAATATGCAGAAAGTATCTGTTGGCAAGTGTCTTTCCTTATCCTCATATCTTTCTGCAATAGTATGTAATATGCTTAGTCTCATCTTTCTCAGTAGAGCAATGAGAATAATGCTGAGCCGTAGTCCCGGCAGTAGAGCCGTCAATAAAAACTATACCTATTTTTTTACTTTCTGTTACGCTCATTCCATAGCTTGATACGTCGCTGAATCTCAATAAAAAACCAACGAAATGACCATTCTTTACGACAATCTCCCTTGGGAACACATTAGCTTCCGATTCGTAGCTGCCGGTTTCCATTCTGCCATCGCCGTAAACTAAATCTTCTCGTTCATATTTAACCTTCATCACAGGAATCCATTGTTTTGCTTCCTGTTGAGCTGTATCATCCGCTCGTCCTGTATACCTTTTCAAATAATAGTTATCTATGATTTCGTCCGCAGAATTGTTATTTTGGACTAATTCAAAAACGACAAAATCGTTTCCCTCTTGCATTCCATTACAGTCCATATCCATTCTCCTTCAATTAAGCGTTTTTTAATAATGGCAACACATTCTGTTTTCTCGAGTTGCTTTTCTATTTTAAGCAATTCCTTTTCAGTTTACATCAAATTTATGGTTCTCACATAAATCTTTTTCACATCCCATGCGTTTTTCCCATTTCCAACAATGATCAGAATACAATCTCCTGCCGAGCTGTCCAGAGTCTTCTTCAATGTAGCATACACCAACCAGCCTATTATCTTCTATCAGTGCAATTTTGTCATCACACCAACGGTAATGGCCGACTAACACCGTCCACACTCGTTCAGAAAGCTCATTCTTTATTTGCTGAGCGACTGAAAACGAATACCCAATAATCTGAGGCCGATCTTCCCCGTGAGTTAACGTCCAGAATGCATTTTTTGTCGCATCTAATGTTTCTTTTACCCGGTAAATTGGAGTCGTCTCTGTTTTATATTCCGTGAATGCCCAATAATCAAGAACACACCCTTCCGGTACTACGATCCCTGATGAACTTGCCGGTAACGCATGTTGAAATGCCTTTCGGCCAATGTATTTCACGGTACTAGGCAATTGAATTTCCCCGCAATACCATGAGAACGCACAATTTCCAATTTCAGTGATCCCTTCATCAATAATCAGCTTTCTGGGGAAAGACATACCTTCCTTGAATTGTTTTTTGCTCTCATAGCATGGTCTTAATGTAATTCCCTTCAATAATTGATCGACAATTTCTTTGGATATTGGTCCTACCCCAGACAACAACATCGTTCCGTTTTCCATGTAATCAAGGGCAAGATTTCCACATATACTTCTATAGGTTTCCATGTTGATTCCTCTCCTTTAATATAATTGAGGCTTGAATATATTCTGTTTTTTTTGCTGCAAGCTATAAAAGCGAAAGCGTTTGTTTCATCTCTTTTCTTATTTCCAACATATGATCATTCATTGACTTGACAGATGACGGAAAAACCAAATCTTTTGCAATTCTGCGTTCGTAACAAAGAATTCCGTTATTATTATACAAATGCGCACATCTTTCAAAAGCAATTAAAAGCTTGTCGGGAGAGAGTGTCATTACTTCTGCAATTCTGCCTGAAATAATGATATCTGATTCAGACTTTTTGAAATCCACAACGATTTCTATCGTATAAACGCCTTCTGTTTTTGACTCAAAATCAAAACCGATCGTGATCGTTTCTTCCGGTCTTGAAAAACCGATAATATAATAATATTGGCTTTTCACCATTGTCAGCAAGAGAATTGTATTATTAAACGATTCCCTGTCAGACAAAGGAACAGATTTCGTATCATAAAACACATCTTCATCCATCATTTCTCATCACCTTTCATATTGAAAGTTTAACAAGAAAGATTTAGTTAATGTAGAAATACTTTATTCTTCGATACTATCCATTGGTTTCGGTTCATTTATAAACGAATATTCAATGATGTTTTCAAACATCTCAAAAGGATTCTTTGAGACCAAGGATAATAAAATAAGGTTTTCAAATCGGTTCGCAAAATATAATCTTGACATACCGCAGCGCTGCAACATATCGTTACACTCATCTACGAACACAAGATAATCTGCCATTATATAACTGTCTTTTTCCTGTAAATACAGAGAAAACAAGAAATATTTTAAGAAAACCAAATCCTTACGTTTGACTGCTTCGTTTTGGCGCAACAGATCATCCAATCTGTCTCGCATAAGGAGATTCATAGTAATATCTTTCGGGAGTTTTGTCGTTTGAGTCTTCTTTGTCTTTTGCCCCGCCTCGCCATTGGAGATAGAGATAAAATCAGATGATACGACGGTCCTTCCGCCTTGCATTTTCTCAAATGTTGCACGGGGAATAAACTCTAACATTCTATGTGCCAGTTGCTCAGGGTTGCCGATATAATCGACGCCGAGTTCTTCCGCCAACACCTTGGAATTATCGATTCGCTTAAAGACCAAAGCCCTATTGATTCGCTCTTCTGAGTCCAGCCTTTGCTGCTCCGTTTCAAAGCGTCGATCCGTTAAATACTCATCATTTGATAACGTCTGAATTTTCACAAGGGAACATGCCTTGTCATACATTTGTCTGAACTCTTTATATGCCGTTTGGGATACACCACAAAAATCAGCCTGATTTTTTAAAAGAAACGCAAACAGCTCATCCTCCGTGTGAATATTTCCCTTAATCTCACCGGTTGCAAAGAGTGTATAGTTTGTTTTCTTTTGATTTTGTTCACCCGATTCTTCAGATAACATCTCAAGATAAGCATCTGTCAAACGAGCATATTCTGCATAGGAATTATACTGTTCCTGGGAATGACAAAAATACGCGATAATCTCTTGCGGACTGCGCAGGTTATAGCTTTGCTCCGCCAACACATCCATCAGGAACCAATCCATTTCTTCCGTGTTTACATGTAATGCAAAGCTTATGGTAAACATCTTCTTGCGCTGGCAGGAGGTATCCATACGAAGTAATCTTCTTGCCTCAGCTTTGGTAAATTTCGGAATAGGTACATTTGGATTGTATTTGCAATATACGTCATAAAACAGTTCTGTATAAGCCTTAATATCGTCGTTGTCAATATCGTAATCATCTCTGAGATAATCGCCAACACACAAAACTGTGCCATCTTGCAAAGAAAAGCTATGTCCTCCGTCTGCAAGCCTTGTGCCGAATTTCTTACATAAATAACGTCTCAACGCAAGTCCCATAGCGTTTGCACAACGAATACTTCGCAGATAGGAAATAATTGCATCCTCATTATCATTTATTGAGGCCAACCCATCGTCAATATCCCAAATTCTATCACTGAATGCATCCAGTTTTTCTTGAATCTTTTCAGTAAGGCCGTCATAACTCATGATTCCTCATCCTCCGTTTCTGTACCTACAATAGTCTTTGCCATTTCTGCAATCAATTTGTCAAATTCTTCTTGTTGCTTGTTTTCCGCGTATTTGATATTTTCTATCGCCATTTTATATGCTTCTTCATCTTGTGCGTTCAGTTTTTCAAACAACTCTTTTGCTTGGTGGAAAAAAGACAACGACCTGTCATACTTCTCCTTAAAATCTGCGAGATAGACGCCGATATAGTTTAAGAGCTTGGCATAACATACTGTCTCAGTGTGTCCACCTGCCTTAAGGCTTTCTTCGGAGATATGATAAAACTCAGCGCAATCCTCATAATATGATGCTCCGAAGGCAGCACCCATCTCCATAATAAACTCTGCATAGAGTTCGCTGGAATTTCCATATCGGTCGGAAAGTATTTTGACTCTTTCTTTTGCAAAAGTATATGCATCCCTTCCCCTTTTTGCGTTCAGCATGGAAAGAAGATACAACTTGTATCGCAAGATAAGTGTACTGGTATCTAAAAGAGATGAATTGTTGTCTGTTGCTTTAATGAGAGCTTCAAATGCAGGAATAGCTTTATTGAATCGCTCCGTCTCATAGCAAATCAAAGCCTGATTGTTGAGTACTGTTGCATATTCTGAAAGCTTTTGCGAACCGGTTTTCTCAAAGTATCGGATGCTCCGTTGGTTAAGATCAAGTGCATATTCGGTGTTCTTCTTTGTAATATTTGCCAACGTCCATGCAATATTTCCGCAGATGATTGCTTCAAGCAGCGTTTTTGGTTTTATTACATCCGGCTGGATCTTGAGAATCTTGTCGAGATACTTTTTTGCCTCCTCAAATTGTCCATTCATAACAAGCTGGTGAGCAATATTGTTATACAATCCGACATATGACTCTTGGGGCATTTTGTTGTAATCAAGGATCTCTTTGGCCCTCGCATAAGCCTTTTCTGAAGACTTCATATCACCGGCGCATGCAAAATACAAGCCCATCTCTAAATACACGACGCTGAATGAATAGTGCTTTTTTTCTTCTTCCGTTCGTGCCGATAGAAGCTCCTGCAATAACATGATCGCTTTCTTACAATCACCGCGACGGAAGGCAAGTCTTGCCGATGGACGATAGAAATAAAAAGAATAGAGCTTTGCAACATTTTTATCAGGCAAATTATCAATGTCCCTCTTTGCTTCTTCGGCATAATGCTCTGCAGCATCAAAATCACCCTTGTGTTCTTTAACAAGAGACAAGATCACATTTGCAACAATCCTACTAAAAGTATCGGTATTTTTACAGCTTAGATACTCAACACAAAGCGGCTCTATTTTTTCCGGCATGTCGAGTTCACTAAAGACAAACCCCGCACTGGAAATGACATCGCTCAAAACTTCATTTCCCTTAAACGAACTTAGATCAACGTCTGAAATGACTTGTTTTGCTTCATCAATTCGATTTTGCGGAACATATACCTGGGCAAGAGTTATCTTCGCATGAAAATATGTAAAGCTGTGTCTTTCTTTCAGTTTCTCACAAATGTCGATTGCTCTTTTTGCCGCATTTTCAGCATATTCAAACTCGCCGAACACGGGAAACACGCCTGCGATAACAATCAGACGGTCTGCCATTTCCATTGATACTTCACCATAGGTCTCTGCAACAAACGAGAGATCTTCCGTTACGGCTCGGATCGCGCCTTCCTTATCTCCGTTAAAGAAATGGTTCATCCACCTTCCCTGCGCAAGGTCCTTATATTGCGGCGAATCCTCTCCGAATTCTTCTTTCTTCTGCGCAAGATACCGGTTGTATACGCGTAGCATCTCGCCCATGTTCCCACTCTTAGCATGTTCATCAAATTGATTGAAAATTTTATAATCCGGCACCTCATCATATCCGCCAGCTTTCTTGTATTGTTCATACAAAGCCTGATATTTTCTCTCCTTGCCGGGCAAATTCAATTCACGACATATTTCAATCATAGGAAGAGCAATCGAAGCAATTTTATCCGAATAACGATGGAAACGAACCATACGCAGCGCTTCGCGAAGCTGTTTGTATGCCGCCTCATATTGTTTATTCTCAAGATAACATTCGCCAATATCAATCATGGATTCGCAAACTATTTCATAATAACGAATGCTCGGCTTTTTTCCATATTGAATGGATTGTTCATAGTATCGAATTGCCGCAGTGATTGTTCCGAAATCTTTTTCAAACTCGCCAAAAAAGCTGTATAAATACGGCAAAAAATACTCATGCTCAGATCCCGTTGTGAGTTTTACTGATTCCTCCAAGAATTTCCTGGCTTCTGTCGGTCGATAGATATTTGCATACAGTCTGCCGAGTTTGGCCGTCATCATGATACGTTTATCAAGACTCTCCGTTTTATATCTGCGAAGCAACTGTACGGCAGCGGAAAGTCGACTCAACACAACAGAAATATGACTGATATAATCCGGGTTACAGTAATCCTCTAACGCCTCGGCCAAGTTGTTATAACTTTGTTGCTTTTGAATCTTTCCATTATTTGCAATCAAATCGGAAACGGTGGGGTGCATGGAAACAGACGAATCATTATTTTCAAACAACCAACTTTGGGAGACTAAACTATTAATGGTGGTTTCCGATACAGCAGGAGATTTACAGTGTTCTATCAGTTCATTGATCGGAATGCCCTCCGGATCTATCAGTGTCATGCATTTCAGGACTTCCACTTCATTAACACTCAAAGCGCTGATACTGAAAACAGCATACAGGTGAGACAACAGTTTATTATAAGCCTCTGTTTCTGACGTATCGTAGTCATATTCATGGAATAAATCAGGCTGAATCGCATCAAGTTCTTGATTATCCAGCTTGCTCATAACATCTGAAAGGGGCATATTCGTTCGCTTCACTGCAGCAGCCAACAGAACTAAAATAAGTGTATTTCTATCGATAGTTTTTATAATTTGCCGCACAGTGTTTTCGTCTGCAAAACTGTCGATTAATCCTGCTTTATGCAGAAAAAGTCGTTCACAAGCATCGTAAGTAAGCTTCGGCAAATGGTATGTCTTTTCGTCGTAATACTCCGCAGCCTGCGTGCAGCGCGTTGTAAAAATGACTTTGAAGCTGTCATTTCCGGCTGGAAGGAAATCTCTCAAGAATTTATCATATGTGACGTTGAAATTATCAACGATCAACAATGTATGCGCATCGCAGTCGTGTAGAATATTGTTTTTGTCTTGGACAAGTTTATCAAAGTCGGTATAATCATCCGTATTGACGCCTTGTATCGGTAAAGCCGCCGTAAGCTCAGCAAGAGAATCCGTGTATTTGCAAAAAACAACCGTATGATAGTATTCCGCATATTCTTTCGCATATATTTTTGCAAGTTCGGATTTTCCCAAGCCACCAATACCCTTTATAAACACGTAACCGTCAGATTGTAAACGCCTGTGGATTTCGGCAACCTCTGCGTTTCTTCCAACGTAATGTGCGGAAGGCTGCCATTTCGGCATATTTTGAAGATACGGTTTTTTTGAATCCACAAGAGTGATAAGGGTTTCAAGCTGCTGCTTCAGCTCCTGAGTGGACTGATAACGATTTAATACAGAGGTTTGAAGGGTATGACGAAAGAGCATTTCCAATTCATAGAGTACCTTCGGGGAAACGCCTTTTAACAATGCAACATTTGAAAAATCATATACCGCGTCATAGGTTCTATCTTGTGATTCCGGAGCTCTACCGAACAAACGCAGAAACAGCATTGCGCCAATCTCAAAAATATCTGTCGTGATGCCAATAGAGCGAAGATTTCGCTGATTCAATTCCGGAACATAATACACGCCGGGACAAGGTACGGCTCTGATTTTTCTTGTTTTGATATCCTCAATTGGCGTCAGGCTATCGTAGTCAAACAGCTTTACAAGCTCCGTCACGTCATTGAGGATAAAAATGTTTTCCGGTTTGATATCCAAATGCAAGAAGCCGGCATTATGATACAGTTCTACCCCCTTTGTGACGGACAGCATCAGATTCAATAAAGACTTCAGACTGGCATCCTGCAAATTATCATAGCTTGTCCCATATTCGCAGGACACAAGCGTGTACAAAGTATTGTTCCCCTCAAACAGACCGAGCTGTACGGGATGATAATTCGCAGCTTCGGGATTCTCGAGAAGATACTCATTGATGGCTATATATGCATCTTTGAATTTGGAAAGTTCAGCGAAAAACTGTTTTGACAATTCTTCGGGAATAATGAGGCTACCATTTGCATTTCTGACTTTACCGTAATCCTTAAGATATGCTGGGCAGTATTCCTTAAGAATACCGAAATGCTTGATATCATCTGCTTCTTTATAAGTGACTTTGTAGGCAACGCAGCTGGCCCCTTGCCCAATTGATGACACAATAGAGAAACGAGTTGATATTGCATCAGCTCGCAATGTTATATTACTTTCATTTGAAATAGCTCTCATCTTTTTACCCTACATCTTGCAAAAATGATCTGGAAACAACATATAATCACTTTGGCAAGTCTATTCTCTATTCATAGTTTAATTAACTTTTTGAGTGTTTTTTCATCTTATTATTCACCATCGCGTCAATGAACCATTGTCATAGTGTACTTCTATGGATTGTGTTTCTCCCGACTTTGTCATTATCATCTTGCCATGTTTTCTTAACCCTTTACGAAAATGCCCTTCATATCTGTCTCCATTCTTATCTATTAAGACTCCATCGCATTCTATTTGTTTTCCATCTTTGAATAAACCATCAAAAACAGATCCGTCCCTCATGTGCCAAACTCCATGACCGGTTATTTTTCCATCAACAAAAACACCTGTAAACACATCACCATTTTCATATGCAATTTCACCATGTCCATTCGGTTTTCCATTTACGTCGCTCTCACCATAAAATGTATATCTTCCCCTGCCATCTGTTCCGGTAATCGTCTTCATTGTTTTATCCGAGAATTGATCGTTTGACGTATCGACAGAGACTATACTTTTCTTAATCCACATTGCAGGACGAACGGCGCCAAGGTCTCGATTAACAAAGGCTGAACTCACCTTGCCTTCTTTCCCTACTATGGGTGCATGGTCATTTTTATCCTCAAAAGATCGCAACCACCACCAGCAAGGGTCTGATTTCGGCAAATATTTATACCTAATTGCAAACTCCGTAGGATAACAGGCTCGATCCGATGCATTAACAAAGTAACGCATGACCTCATCAGCACTTAAAAGAAATACTCGATCTTTTGTAGAAAACCCAGAAGCTTTATCATCGCTAATTGTAGTCAGAACAATTTGCGCCTGTTCATTTTCATTAAATGCTTTATCCAGAAAATACCCGTTTAGAGCATTTCTAATGTCACTTGTATTCCATCGTATTTTCTTGAGATCATGATTATACGGTTGCAGTTCAAGTGCCTTTTTGCTTACAACGAGTATTGAATCATTGCTCTCATCTAAGATTTCCCATTCAATAGGCATATTATCCTTCCCAGACGATGTTTGTGGCCATAAACCAAATGTTATGACTTTATTGATATTATAATCCTGGCTATCCCCCATTGGTTTCGGGATTGGCTTTTGATTATTACAGGAGAATAATAGGCTATCGTCTGTTCTTTCTATTGTCGCATTGATTATACTATTCTGTTCTACTCCTGAATAGTATTTGTAAGCATTGGTGAATGCATTACATATGGTATCTGCCCAAACATCAGAATAGCCATCCTCATCTGTTAATGAAAAATGGAGCTTTTTCATTTCAGTCTCAAATCCCTGCAAATCCGTGCCAAATGCGTTTTTAACTATTATCAGATTTGCTTCTGATACACGCGAAATTATTTTTATTTCTTTACTTTGGCCAGGTAGCATATCGACAAGGAAAGAATACAGTTTTTTGGGGGTTTCGAATATTTCCAGTCCGTAATCGCTTACTGCTTTATATATGACGCTGTCAATTGAATCAAAAACTTCAATTTCCACTTTCTTTTTTAATAATTCTGTACAGAAAGGGCATACCGTCAGAAACTGCAAATCTGCATCTTTTATACTCCATTCTTTAGCACAAGAATTGCATTTCAGCTTTATCATACCATAAGGCTCCTATTTTATCGTTTATTACCGTTTGATTTTACGTTAGCCGAAGAAGATTTTCGTTTTGTGCTCTCTGTTTTTTTCAGTGAATTTCTGAATTCAGCACTTTTCTCTTGACCGGTTTTTGCAGACCCATTGGTTATACTGTTCTTTTGGTTTGTATTATTTGCAAGGGATACCTTCGGAACCGGTTTCAGCTCATCCCCCCTAAACTTATGCATCCGGCCGGTTTTCGGATTGTAATAACCGTTCGTCGGAGAATGATAATCTCCCTGATGAGCCTTCAGGTGTTCTTTTTCATTTAAGAATTGGATATTTCTCGGATCCCCTGCATATTTTGGGTATTTGCTGACGGACTTCATATGATGGCCTTCATATCCCTTAACAGCCCCGCGTTTTATTAGTTCCTGTTGCTCTTTTCTTGACCAGTCCCGCGTACCCTGCCCCTTTGCAACGAGCCCTTTTTCATTTTTCCAGGCGTTTCTGACCGCAGTCTGACGCGCATTCGTCAATTGTCGCTTTTCTTCAGCAGTGAGATTTGAATCTGACATTTTTATACCTCACCATTGTATCGCTGAAAGTCTTCTATTGATTCTGTTAGCCAAGCCTCAATGGACTCCCACCGCATGAACTCTTCGTCGTTTTCATGATCCCACTGAATAACTTTGCCGGCATCTGACAGGTCGATGCAGATATAATCACCGAAGTTCAGACGTCCGATAATTAGATAACCATCGGGAATTGAGACAGAATTACGAATGTCCGAAGCGTTAGCCGCATCAACAGAATAAAAAACATCTCGCGGTCTTATTCCGTAGATAACAGTCCCCGGAATAAAGATCTCACCGCCGTTAAAATGTTTTAATAACTCCACATAAGATACCGGCAATTTACAATGATTCTTTTTTTCATAGGCTGCAACATCTATTAAACTGACGGGAGGCAAAAACTCCATAATGTCACCGTATTTCTGAAAACTCGTTGCGATTTCCGATATTGTCATTTCGGCATCATCCTTTCTTACATCCCGCTGCGTACGCATTATTGTTTTTTGAGTAGCACCGTATCATTCAGACGATCTTTAGGTTACTTTCCGTCCGCAGCAATCTTATATCTTCGGCTCCATTTGGTTTAAACTATTCTTTGTAAAAGTTAATTGACCCTGAAAAACTATTTAAATAGCTTTCATAGAATACTTTCAAATAATACTGTTTTCCAGCCTCAAGTCTAGCGTAAAAGCTTTCGCTCCCACGATATATTCTCCCAGTCTTTATACTGTTTCCTGTACTACATTCCAGAACCTCTGTTGTAAGAACAAAATCAAGACTTAGTTGATCAAAATCAAAACTATAAGTTCCGGATTTATTAACAGAGAATTGATATGTAATATACTGATCTTTATATTCAATGGAACCGGAAAAAGAGTTTCCGGAAATAGATATTGGTGGAGATGGAGGGGTTATTATAACTTCATAAGAACTTAATAAATAATCCTGGCCAATGGTAATTGTATAATTTTCATTCTCATTAAGATCAACTAGTGTATTTTTGTTTTTTTCAGCATAATATGTTGTTGAACGAACCTTAGAATTATTTGCACGAACAATTTCAAAGGTATAATTCGCATTTGCATTGCCGCTTGAAAGCTTAAAAAGATATCGGCCTGTTCTTGGTGCAGTATAGTAATAAGTGTCCTTCTGTTCCTCAAAACTTAATGAACCGAGTATACTATTTCCAGTGACCCGAGTCGGTTCAGTTGGCACCCCAATTGTGATTTTATAATCACAAAGACGATAGTCTTGGGCTACAACAATTCTATATTCTTCATTGGCTTTTAATTTTGCATTGGTTCCATGTCCGAAATCAGAATAAGAACAAGAGGCAAGCTTCTGCTCTTTGGAATCATATATGGAGAACCGGTAATTGTTATTAACATTGCTAATATCAAGATCAAATCGATAGTATCCATCGACGTTCGCCGTATAGTAGTAAGTATCACTTTGATCCGTATATGTAATGCTGCCGCTGATTTCTGTTCCAGAAACAGTTATTGGCGTATTCGGGACACCAATACTTATGGAATATGAACATAAACCATAATCCTGTTTGATTTCAATCGTATAGGTGCAATCTTTTTCTAATATTACTGTGATACCTTTTGCGCTTGAACCAGAACTTTCACTTGCAAGTTTTGAATCCTTTGAATCCTTTATTGATATAGAATAAGAATAGTTCACATTGTCAATATCTAAATCAAACTGATATTTACCATATACTGGAGCCTTATATGTATAGATAATCTTTTCGTCTTCTTCTGAAAATCTTCCAGAAATAGACGACCCAACTACAGACGTTGTTTTTGTTTCACTTGCGTGAGCAGTCGTGGATGGCGTATCTATTAATGATGCAGTTTCTCCGGAGGTTTCTGAATAAGTTGTAGTTGTAGCCCCGTCAGAAGAATTTGTTGTTGACGCTTTGTTCGAACTATCATTGTCAGAAGAATAATCATTATTCCAATCAGTCTCATAGGATAATCCTGAATTGTATTTTGTGTTATCCGTAGACTTATTGTTGGAGGAATCGTTTGCTTCAGTTATGGCTATGGAATCTGTGTCTTGTTTTTGTCTTCTTATAGTTTGTCCAATCACCGAGATAGTACTGATTAGAACAATCAGTCCGACAATTGAACCAACTGCAATTCTGACAATATTTGTGTGTGTTTTGACAAAATCCGTAATAGTTTGAACTGGCATGTCAACAGGAGGATTGTTCACCGATCTTTGCAAAACCTTCCCTGTAATTGCAAGGTAAAATGCATCAGCTATATAATTGATTTTGTTGAGATTAAATGTGGCAGACAGGGATTCACAATATGAAATGAGATTCTTATCAAAGTCTGTGCTTTTAGATAAATCACTTACTTTTTTTGCAAATCCTTGATTGATTAGGCCATCAAAAACTACAGGATCATAACTATCATCTCGACACAGATCCGACACACAAGACTTTATTGTTTTTGGCTGAGAAAAAACAGGCTCTCCCTTCTCGCGAATCATCCATTCCAAGGCGGATGCCAAACTATATTTTGCATTACATTTTGGACATATTGAGTGATTTGTTTGGTCTTCATAACCGCAGTTAAAGCATTTCATGAACCGTCTTTTCCTCCAATTTGCAATCATATTTTCAGATTCCATTGGTAACCATTCTTACATATTTAAAAATAGATCACCATTAATAATATCTCCGGTTATTATCCAACCTACATCGTCATACAGATTTCCATATTATTAGAGCAATAAACTGAATAAATGCAATACATCCATAAAACGAACAAGTTTTGTTTGTCCAGAATTCATAATAAGGCGTTTTTACGGGGAAGTTCTTTTTCATCTACACCATAATAAGTTGTCTTAATAATCCTTTTCTTTTCCACACTTTATACATTTTTTTGAAAAAAAACCCTTAAAAGATCCTCCGCAATACTGGCAAAGGTTCTGACTTCGATATTCCTCTTTTTGCTGAAGTTCCTGTTGGATTCTCCGTTGTGTTTGTAGTTCATTGTTTTTTGCTTTCTCTTTATATTCAGAGAACTCAACTTCCCAAGTATCAAAAGAATGGAAAAGTCTTTTATTTAATGCTCTTTCGATTCCATTAATGTGTGTTCCTGTGGATACAATAGTACCGTCATTTTTAACACAGAAAGTCGCAAAAATGTTTTGCTGTCCCATAGGAGTTACTGCAACAACATCTCGCATGCTATATACATCTGCTTCTCCCCAAGAATTCCTTTTTGTTGCAACTACAGTACCATCGGCTTTAACTCCAAATGTTGTCCATCCATTTGATGAAATAGCAATTATATCTTTCCAATCTGCAACGTCGCATTGTCCAAATGTATTATTGGGCCCAGTACATACCAGTGTTCCGTCTCGTTTTAATCCTATAATGTTATACATGGTTGCAGCGATTGCTACAATATCTCTCCATTGTTGGGCGTTATAATCACCTTTCTCTTTGTTGCCTGTTATCAATACAGTTCCGTCCGCTCTTAACCCTGCTGTCACTTCATATGCCGTTACAATTGAGATAATGTTTGTCCAACCTCCGACATTGCATTCACCATATCTGTTTACACCTTGTGCAACTACGGTACCATTTGATCTCAGCCCCACGATATGTGCATTAGAGGATACTGCAACAATATCTTGCCATCCAGAAAGATCAAAAGAATAGGTCGTCCAATTACTACCATAGCCCGAACCATAATCTGTACATGTAGCATTGTCTGTTATCACTACGTGTCCATCAGCCTTAACGCCAACAGTAAATTCGCTACCAGCAGAAACAGCAACTATGTTTTTCCATCCTGACACTTTACACTCAGGGGCATCCCGGTTCTTGCCTCCAATTGCCCAAACAGTGCCGTCTGAACAAACACCTGCAACATGATAGTTTGAAGCTGAAATTATGGTTTCTTGAATTTTTGAGGCACTACGCATTGTCTCACATCGTTTTATGCTTTTTCGATTTTCCTCATCCGCAATTAATTGGAGTTCTTTTTTTAAGCCATCGTCTGCGAATGATAAAGCCCGGATAAACAATCTGTCCTTCGACACGTCCATACATCCACAGAGATCCGAAACAGACTTTATTTGTCTTTCTGCCATCAATTTATATAAATACCCCATGGCACAATGCGGATCAAGATCCAACACCCTATCGCAATATTTTACTGCTTCTAAATAATCCCCATCCTCAAGGAATATCTGAATTCTTTGTATAAGTGGAGAAATTGTACTATCATAGGCAGTTGGCTTCATAAGAATACTTTCATTTTCTATAATCTCAGAGGTCAAATCAGTTTCAGATGGATGTTCATCAGAAACAGTCTCCAAATCATATTCCAAATCAAAGTATTCAAACAAAAGTTTCGCAGATACGGTTGCCCAAGCATTCGACATTCCAATTTCGTCAACGATTCTGCAGATTATTTGTTCAATCTGTATACTAGGATTTGATTCCAGCATTTTAACAATCTCTGTATGATTAAGTACATTGATAAAAATACCGATTTCTTTTTTGCAATCCGGAGCCAAATCAAGTAAGATAGATTTAACTTTCTCAGGCTTGTAGATAAATGAAACTCCATATGTATTCTTTATGGAGTTCAAAGCCTCAATTAGTTTTGCTTCGTTTTCCATTACTCATCCTCCTGCAAATGTTTGTCTGTTGACGCCAATTCATTTTAAATCTCACATTAATTAACCGCAAATAAATCACTATTAATAATATCAACAATCACCTTCCATCCGGCATCGTCATATAGATCTCCATATTTTATTAAAGCAATATACTGAATAAACGCAATATGTCCATAGCACGAACAATTAAATTTTGTCCAGAATTCATAATGAGGCGCATTTACTGGAAATCTCTTTTTCATCTGGGTTACAATAAGCGGCCTTAAATTTGGATTTAGGATATACTTTTCGCAGATTTTGTCACATATACCATCAGAATCAACTAGCAATAAAGTATCTTTTGCATGTAGCCAAAAGTTTTGCATATATTCTTTTTCTGGCATATTCTTGATAATAAACAAAATAGTCCTTCTAAAAATTACAGGAGATGTATCTACACATAATACAGTCCTAAAAAAATCTTCAACTATATTCATTGATTTGATTCTCCTCTTTCTATTGATTCAATTGCCTTCATAATAATCTGCCAGTTTATTACCTTTGGCATCAAACAATGTACCATTATAAAATGATCCTTCATTCATCGTACCAATATAGTATTCTCCCGTATCCATTACGACTTTTACTTCTTCCATTTCTTCGCCTTGCTTATATGTAGTTTCCATATGTCCCCCGTCAAACATACTGATAAAAACACCGTCAAACAGTCCCCCATCAACGAAGATACCTTTTTCAATGTCACCATCATTATAATTAATAACCCCTTGACCCTCTAATCTACCATTACAGACCTCACCCTCGAAGACGGAATCGTCCCAAGTGTATCTTGCTTTTCCTTTCACAAATTCACCCTCGATAAATTCACCTTCAACATAGTCTCCATTTGGACATGTTTGCTTACCATGCCCTGTTCTTTTTCCTTTAATATAATCACCTTCATATATTTCACCGGACTCAAAAGACAGTTTTTGTCTACCAGAGATTAAGACACCATTTTCAAAAACACCTTCATAATAATCTCCATTATCGGAGAAAGTGAATTTCCCTTTACCTGTTTGACATCCTTCGGTTATTTCTCCTTCATAAACGCCATCAGCGGCTGTGATTCGGGCAATTCCATTGGTTAAAGCATTATCAACAAATACGCCTTCTTGGTAGTCCCCATTGGATTGTAATAATTTGCCTTTTCCCTCTTTTTTTCCATCAAGCAATTCGCCTTCATAAGAACCGCCACTCTTAAAACTGTATTTTACAATACCTTTATATAACTCACCGTCAACAAATTCACCGTCTTCAAAGTCGCCATCACTATACGACAGAACTCCTTGACCATTCTTTTTGCCATCTTTGACCTCGCCCTCATACACTGTACCATCTACAGTGTATTTAACTCTGCCGCTTTCGAACTCACCATCGACAAAGAATCCATCCTCATAATCACCGGACGCATATGTTAATTTACCGTAACCATTACGATTTCCATTATTAAACTGCCCTTCGTAGATATTACCATTTGTTTCAACTATCTTTGATTCTCCACACAATTCACCGTCAACCATTTCGCCCTCAAATACATAATCATCATTTGAAAAACGAATTCGACCATTTAACAGCTTATTATCATGAAATACTCCGTCTTGGTAGTCGCCGTCCTCAAAAGTAAGAGTTCCGTTTCCTTCCCGGCTTTCACCGCTCATTTCACCTTCATAAGTGGCATTTTTATAGATTACTTTTGCTCTTCCCTGAACAAACTCACCATTATTAAACTGCCCTTCATAATAATTACCGTTCGTTTCTAATAAATGCCCTTCCCCCGTCATTATTCCGGCATTAATTTCACCCTCATAAATAGCGCCCTCACTTTTTATAACACGCGCAGTACCTGTCATTAATTCTTCTCCCATAGTAAGCATCGTAAAAACGATACCTGAAGGAAAAGTCAATTTCTCGATCCGAGATTCCACATGATCATCTTTGTACCAAAATTCACCTTCCATCACTGCTCCGCTGGGAAACTTCTCCATGCCATGTCCATTAGGATGACCATATTCATCTATTTCACCAATATATTCATGACATTCGCCATCGATTTCGAGAGTAATTTTGTAATTACTATGTTCACGTCTTTTATCAAAGTCAGCAATATAATCATCTACAAACACCTTTTCCCAGCCTAAAGGTTTATAAATACTAAACAGTATCTGTTCTGCCACTTTAGAATCGATATAATAATCCTCGACCAAATCAGTAATGATACATTCAATCAAGTGTTTTTTGGCCTCATTATCAGCCGTGTTTTGTTCAAGTAATTTCTCAAACACTTGAGCATCTGAACAATATGTTAAAAGTTTACGCTCATCTTCCATTTCAGGCGCATAATCTGCAAGATAAGCCAGTATTCTTCGAGGTTGATTATATAATTCCATACCACCATGATGTATAATGACATAGCTGATAACATCATCAAGCGAATAGTCAACCGCACGACCGCATTTTGGACAATTCTTAACTGTAATATCCTCTATAGTTGTTCCACAATTCCTACATCTTAACATAAATCAATTCCTCCCTGATAATTTGATATTTTTAATCCTTGCCATTGATTAAACGTATTAAGTCTACCGCAACCTTATTTCCTTTTCCGGCTGCCATGTTTAGATAATAACGCCCTTTCTTTTGATACTGTTCAACACCATTGCCAAGAACGTAATACAAACCAACATATGCTTGACCATTTTCATTTCCTTTATCTGCTGCTTTGCTAAAATTACGAAATGCGGAATCGTAATCTTTCAGTTGGTCAAATCCTAATCCGCAGTAGTAATACATCTCTCCATTCCTATAGTCTCCAAGATCTTCAGCATAAGTTTCCAATGATGGTAAAGATTCCTCATACTGCTTCTTTTTCAATAGATCAAATGCTTCTTCAAATCCAAGTCTTATTTTTCTTAACAGTTGTTTCGCTTCCTCATTGTCTTGATCTGCTGATTTTTTCAGCCACTTTCTTGCTTCTGTTAGGTTTTCATCCACAGCCCGCCCGACAGCTAAAAAACCGCCAACCATATATTGGGCGAATGCTTCTCCCTGCTCTGCTGCTTTCAAGTACCATTCATACGCCTTTTTCACATCTTCTTTTACTCCAAGCCCATGATGATATGCATAACCGGCATATGCTTGCAGTTCAGGGATTCCCTGTTCGGCATAGTAAAGAACGGCATTGATTGATTTCTTATATTGTTCATTACTAAACAGCTCATATGCTTCTTGAGGTGTTATATCGGGTTCTTCAATTGCAACAAATGATGGTTCAATCTTATTCCAGCCGATGGAATCGGTCACCCAGTTTACCGCTTCCGTTGCGACATCTCTACTTAAAAAATGTCTATGCCGCAAATGATTGATGGCTTTGCTAATAGCAAGTTCTTTCTCTGCCTCCGAACGAAGATGAACCTTATACAAATCCTCTAACACGCCGGATGTTGCAAGTAGTTTTAACAACCTTTTCTCCTTTGCAAATTGAGGATCCAACACGTCAACACAAATGCAAAAGGCATCTCTGTCAGACAACAGCATAACGCCATTGTTGTCGATAAGAAATCCAAGAAATGCAGCCGGTTCGGTAAGCGTTTCTTGTGACACAAGTAATTTATCGCCGCATTTTGGGCAATTTTTGCTGGCTGACTTGTATTTTGAATTACACTTTTTGCAGATATACATAATAGCCTCCTCAGAACTTGCCTCCGGATATATCGAACTTATCCGTTGCCGTTACGATGTTTTCCATGGTTTCACCGCACCAACCACATTTCATAGTGGTCTCACCATTCCAACAGGTCAGCTTTTGGCACGAACCGCACTGAACAAAACCCATTGAATGACAATAAGGACAGCCGGGATATTCCTCGGTTGCATACATGTTACCCTTGACACTGTTTTTATCGAAGCCTTCGTTCTTTCCCTGGGATTCTTTCATAGGGAAAGCCCATGTTCTCCACCAATCGCCGTCGCTCATCAGCTGAACACGGACACCAAAAGTCTTTTTTGCTTTTGAGCATTTCTGCATAATAATGTTAGCTTCCATTGTTTTCCCATCCTTTATTTGAAAAAATTTATATTGTTTATCCCAAATTCTTTATCACGTACACAAAACTGTGTCACTCTTCTGCCCTGCGGTCATAATGAGGAACTTCCTCAAGTATTTATAAGCCGAACGAAAACAGTTTAGGTTTTTGGAATAGTAAGATGATATATAATCATTAATAATCCTTTTCTTTTCCACAAACAGAACATTTTTTCTTAAACAAAGAAAACTTAAAATTTCCACCACAATACTGGCAAAGACCTTGTTCTTGCCTCTTCGTTATTAAATCAGGCAACGTCAAGAAACCATGTTCTCTGCAGTAGTGATATGCAAACGAATCTTTTGAACATATTGCATATGCATTTTCAGATAGAAAGAACGCAGCTTGTCCAATAGACTTTACACTGTCTGGAATTGTAATGGACTTTCCGATTTTAAAACCGGCGAATGAGTCTTCTCCAATTTGTTCGACAGAATCGGGAATCTCGATTTTATCCACTTTTATCCTAAAGTCTTTTGCAACAAGCGCCAGAATATCGTTTTCTATAATCTGATATTTTTGCGGAATAACAAATGGGTCTGGAATATTCTCAGCGTTTTGCCACAAAGACCGAACCGTCTGAGCAGTAAAATGTTTTTTCTTTTCCCCGGTGTTTTTTTGTTTAGGTTGATATTTTGATTGATGTTTTATTTGAGGTTTATATGTTTGTGTTGTTTTTTGACTCTTTGTTTCGGTTGTTTTTATCTCAGATATGCGCTTTGATTCTTTTGGGGCCGTCTTCTTCACATCTTTAGTTGCTGCGGTGTTTGATTTCAAAAGAAGACCTTCTTCTTGAGCCCAACCTAAAGATCCGGTAATCCACAGCAAAACGGAAACAGCATTATCCTGTTTTATAAAATACTGATCCTCTAATTTTGCCGAAGCTTTTTGAACTATTATCTTTTGTTCCGAAAATGTTTTTTCATCAGCAGCCAAGATATCAGATACAACACCGCTCTCAAAGCATAATCGCAGCAGCCTTATCTCCTTTTCCAATCCATGAGTATAATCGCTCAAGATCGAAAGGCATCTTTTCCCGGTATTATAAACCTCTTTTCCGTATTTTGAAACTACATAGTTAAGCGCAGGTTGTATATCAGAAAACGACTGTGGTTCCGATGCAAGATCCTTGCCACAAAAAGGACATTTATTGATTGACTGGGAGCTCTCCCAAGAGCTATTACAATACTGACATCTCATTTCTTCTCTACCCTCACGAAAAAGTATCACATTCCCATCAAATCAGATAACACAGAAAGCGTTTTCATTGTCTTTGCCTGTTTCTGTTCACGTTGACTCACACCATTTATATATGTATCTACAACTTGGTTTTGGGCGCTATAGATATACCCGTTATAGTAGTTATCATTCAAGAACTCACCGGAAAAACTTGTTCCGTCCCAAAAACGAAGGACACCTTGTCCAGAAGCAACACCGTTCACCATAGACCCGTTGTATGTCTTACCAGTAGGATTTCCATTCTTATCATAAAAGATTATTAAACCATTTCCAGTCCAACGCTTATCTTCTCTCCATTCGCCGGTCCATGATCCTTGAGGATAAATAAATGTTCCTTGCCCATGACATTTCCCATTTAATATTTCGCCTTCATATCTATTACCGTTTTCAAAATAAAGAATGCCCTTTCCACATGGGTTCCCATTCTTGAATTCTCCGTCCCAAATCAATCTGTTCGCATTTGAATAAAGCTTTCCTCGTCCAGTCAATTGTCCATTTTTCAAGTCTCCACAGTATTTTCTTCCGTCTGCATAAGACCACGTAACATTCCCGCTTAGCCCATGATCAAACACACCCTCAACAACATCTTTCTTATCAGTAAAAAGTATTTTTCCTGTTCCATTTGGATTTCCATTTACCCATTCTCCAGTAAAATATGCTGTTTTAGATGTGGCCAACAAGAAAATGCCTTTTGCGTTCCATGGCCGTCCATTCTTAAACTCACCGGAGCATGATCTTCCGTTGCTCAGATAACTTGTTCCCATGCCATGTAAAACTCCGTCAACAAACATTCCGGATTTTCTCAACATGTTATTAACATAGTACTTGCAAGCACCACATTGTTTTCCGTCTTTTAACGAGCCTTCATAGCGGTAAGATACGTTTTTTTCGGTAAAACACAAAACTCCCGTTCCGTTCCAAGCCGAATCATTTTTCCATTCTCCAGTCCATGATTCACCGTTTGCAAAAGTATAAGTTCCCTGACCATTTCGCAAACCAATGTTCCAGTACCCTTCGTACTTGTTTCCGCTTGTGAAGAGTTTTGTTCCAAAGCCGTGGGGACGATTCGCCAACGCTTCTCCAATGTACACCCCATCTTTGTAGTTGATCTCTTTTTTCGTTGTCTTTATTTCTTGGGTGTGGGGTTGGATAGGAGAATCCGGCGTATTAATACGATTTTGTGAATTCTCAGTATTGTTTTTTTGTTCTTCGGTTTGTTCTATCTCAGTTAGTACAGACAGATCTTCTATGCCTACACCCAAAAGAACCATTCGTAATGCCAAATTCGCATTTGCTATCGACATAAAGGCATTTTGAACCAGATCGTTTTGGGTCTTTTGGATCAAGATATTTCTTTGAAGTTGATCCTTTTCTTCTACGATCAAAAAAGCTTGGTCCAAAATTCCATTATTACACGCCATCGAAAACAGTTTCTTTTCTGAGTCAAAACCGGGCAACAAGTCCTTTACCATCGAGGTAACCATTTTAGATGCATGAAGGATTTCTATTCCTCGTTGTTGCACAATAATTCTTATTGCGCTTGAGATATCCGTTGGCTTTTCATTATTGATTGATAGGCGTTTTCCGCAAAAAGGACAGTTTTCCGGCAGCATATCGCTCTCCCAAGAGCTGTTACAATAACAACATTTCATTTTTTTCTTCTCTTTTCTTTGATTGTACTATTATGTTGCTTTATATTTTCCTTTATCCACCGTCACTATCCCTGCAGCATACAAAGAATCCAGGTGGTTCCTTGTAAACCTTGTCTTAAGATGGATTTTTTTTGCTACTTCAGGACATGTATGAGGGGCTTTTAATATCCCAAGGATTTCTTCATACCGTTTAATCCTTTTTTTCTTATTGTTATCCCAGCTTGCGATATTAAAGACCTCACATTTCTCATTTGTCGATAGATTATCAATAGTCCGCAAAGTCTCACTATTCCGACATAAAATCGCGATACTGCAATCATCATGCGTTCTCGTTGAGATGATTTCTTGGAACGTCTTTTCCAATTGCGAGTTCATTGTTTCCTCTCGAATCAAGACATTCCTTTGCATTAGTTTTATAATGGCATGGCTGAGAGTATTATTTCTCTTATTGTAAAGACTATGTTCTGTTCCGTCAGACATAACCACAAATCCGGATATGTCATTAATACTGCCTTTAAAGAGAGCCATAGTATTTAGTGCACCAGCGGATGTAACAAAATACGTCTCATTTGCATGCTCACCATTAGATGGAGATGATATAACCTTTAATTCGGATCCTTTCAGGCATCCCACTACACCATCGCCAATATGAGCAATAATAAATCGATTATCTTTTACGGCGACTGCAAGCACCGTAGCGGCAAGGTCCTTTAGTTCGCAACCTAGAGAAGCAGCTTCCTTATAAATAGCAGTTGTAATACTATTTACAATAGTAATCTTAACCTCACGACCATCATCTTTTTCATAAAGACTATCAAAATCGGTTGTTAACAACTCACAGATGCTATTTACAACGCACGCTGCCCCAAAATGAGATAATCTTGCAGATCCCGCTCCATCTGAAAGACATATCGTATAAACACCATTGGTGTATGATGTTAGTGTTTTATCCTGACATGGCGTACCGTTTTTAATATGCGCTCTCCCCTGAACGGCGCAACTTGAGAGTTTCCATATCGGGCCAGCATTCTCATGCGGGATTAATTCCGTCATAATTCGCCCCATCCCTGAATGCCGGCAACATCCAGCGTTTGAGTTTCTCCAGGCATTGACTGTGATGTAGTCACAACACTTTGACTCAGCCACTCAAAGAATTCTTTGTACTTAGTTTCTTTTATTTTCAGGGGGGAGCGCTTAGGGGAAAGCTTTGACAGTACGGACATATCCGCATCCGGGCCGACGCCCAACGGAAATACCGTAAGTTTCCTTTCCTTAACCATCTTTTGGACCCTCGTAATAGCTGTATCCAACTCTTGCTGAGAACCATTGGGCGTCCCGTCCGTCATAAGCACTAACCACGGCTGAAAATAATCAATCCCCTTATCCTTATAGGCTTGTTTTCTCTTTTCCAAGCAATCAAGCGCCAAGTTTATTGCCTCTCCCATATAGGTATCTCCTTCTGCAACCAGCGAAAACTTTGAGTCCTGCTGATCAACGGTAGCAAAAGGAGATTTTATTTCTGCCTTCTTTCCACCGAAAGTAATTACGCAGATCTCCGCTGAGTAGACTGCAACCTCATCAGAACGAATAGCTTCAAAAAATTCGTTAATCCCATCATTCAGATCACTGATTGCGCTGACGCCCCCCGTTACAACATTCCACATCTGTCCGTCTTTATATATCTTTTGTCCTGTACTTTTTGTCTCGCCACGCACGATTCTACCCATGGATCCACTGGTATCCAAACACAGGCAAACAGGAACGCGAGGCGTAGGATTATTTTCCAAGTCGCTCAAATTAACTATACTACTATTCATATGTACCTGGTATAATTAAACCATCCCCCAGCAAGTGATAAAATTATACATAATCCTTTC